>JANNEZ010000024.1:0-7785 GCA_031379255.1 Rhodoferax sp.
GCCGAGCGGCCCATGGTGCCGCATTCCAGCAGCACGTCAAATTCCACGGTGGGGTTGCCGCGCGAATCCAGAATTTCACGGCCAACGATGTCAACGATTGCACTCATTTCAGGTCTTTCTCTTCTATACAGTCCGTTCGCCCTGAGCCTGTCGAAGGGCTTGGGGTGAATCGGGGTTGATGAACAAGGCTTGGTTTATCGGCTTCGACAAGCTCAGCCCGAACGATTAAAAATCATTTTCAAGAAAACCGCTTTTCTTGGTCACGCGGTCGAGTTCGAGCAGGGTTTCCAGCAGGGCTTTCATGTGTTTCAAGGGCACGGCGTTCGGGCCATCAGAGAGGGCCACGGCTGGGTTGGGGTGTGTTTCCATGAACAGGCCGGCCACACCCACCGCCACGGCGGCACGGGCCAACACCGGCACCATTTCGCGCTGGCCGCCGCTGCTCGTGCCCTGGCCACCGGGCAATTGCACGGAATGGGTTGCGTCAAACACAACGGGCGCATTGGTTTCGCGCATGATCGCCAGCGAGCGCATGTCGCTCACCAGGTTGTTGTAGCCAAAACTCGCGCCGCGTTCGCAGGCCATGAAGTTGTCTTCAACCAAACCCATCTCGCGGGCGGCGGCGCGGGCCTTGTCGATCACGTTTTTCATGTCGCCCGGCGCGAGGAACTGGCCTTTTTTGATGTTGACGGGCTTGCCCGACTGCGCCACGGCGCGGATGAAATCGGTCTGGCGGCACAGGAAGGCTGGTGTTTGCAACACGTCGACCACACGGCAAACCTGTTCAATCTGGTCTTCTGAATGGATGTCGGTCAACACTGGCAGCTTCAACTCGCGTTTGACCTTGGCCAGAATCTCCAGCCCCTTGTCGATGCCGGGGCCGCGAAAGGTGTTGCCGCTGGAGCGATTGGCCTTGTCGAAGCTGCTTTTGAAGATGAAATGGATGCCCAGCGCGGACGTGATCTCTTTCAGCGCACCCGCCGTATCCATCTGCAAAGCTTCGGACTCGATGACGCAAGGGCCTGCAATGAGGAAAAACGGCTGATCCAGGCCGATTTCGAAACTGCACAATTTCATCTCAGGCGACCGCCTTCAAATTGACGCCCACCGCTTGGTGATCCACAGCCGCCTTGATGAAGGCATTGAAGAGCGGGTGCCCATCCCACGGCGTGGATTTGAACTCCGGGTGAAACTGCACGCCGACAAACCAGGGATGCACGGCGCTTGGCAGTTCAACAATTTCGGTGAGTTGCTCGCGCTGGGTGAGCGCCGAAATCTCCAGCCCGGCGCTGCGCAGACGGCCCAGGTAGTTCACGTTGGCCTCATAGCGGTGGCGGTGCCGCTCAGTGACCACATTGCCGTAAATCTGGAACGCCAGTGTGCCGGCGGCCACGTCGGAGCTCTGCGCGCCCAGGCGCATGGTGCCGCCCAGGTCAGAGTGTTCGTCGCGTGTTTTGATGCTGCCGTCAGCGTCTTTCCATTCGGTGATGAGGGCGATGACCGGGTGGGCGCAATCCGGTTCGAACTCGGTGCTGTTGGCGCCTTCCAGGCCGGCGACGTGGCGCGCGAATTCAATCGTGGCGACTTGCATGCCCAGGCAGATGCCCAGGTACGGCACCTTGTTTTCGCGGGCGAACTGCGCTGCGCAGATCTTGCCTTCGATGCCGCGTTTGCCAAAACCGCCGGGCACAAGAATGGCGTCAAACTTGGCGAGCTGCGATACGTTTTTGGCGGAAAGGGTTTCGGAATCGACGTAGTCGATCTTCACGCGCACGTGGTTTTTCATGCCAGCGTGGCGCACCGCCTCGTTGAGCGACTTGTAACTGTCGGACAAATCGACGTATTTGCCGACCATGGCGATGTTGATCTCGCCCTGCGGGTGTTCTGTTTCGAACACCAGTTCGTCCCAGCGCTTGAGGTTGGCCGGCGGTGTGTTCAGACGCAGTTTGTCGCAAATGAGGCCATCGAGACCCTGCTCGTGCAACATGCGCGGCACCTTGTAAATTGTGTCGACGTCCCACATGGAGATGACACCCCACTCGGGCACGTTGGAGAACAGCGAGATTTTGTCGCGCTCTTCCTTGGGGATGGGACGGTCTGCGCGGCACACCAGCGCGTCAGCCTGGATGCCGATTTCGCGCAGTTGCTTGGCGGTGTGTTGCGTGGGTTTGGTTTTGAGCTCGCCCGCTGCGGCGATCCAGGGCACGTAGCTCAGGTGCACAAAGGCCGAGTTGTTGGGGCCCATTTTCAGGCTCATCTGGCGCACCGCCTCCAGAAAGGGCAGGGACTCGATGTCGCCCACCGTGCCGCCGATCTCCACAATGGCCACGTCCACCGCTTCCGGTGTGCCGTAACCCGCGCCGCGTTTCACAAACTCCTGGATCTCGTTGGTGACGTGCGGAATCACCTGCACGGTTTTGCCGAGGTAGTCGCCCCGGCGCTCTTTTTCAAGCACACTTTTGTAGATTTGGCCGGTGGTGAAGTTGTTGGCCTTCTTCATGCGCGTCTCGATGAAACGCTCGTAGTGGCCCAAATCAAGATCGGTTTCGGCGCCGTCGTCGGTGACAAACACCTCGCCATGCTGAAACGGCGACATCGTGCCCGGATCGACGTTGAGGTAAGGGTCCAGCTTGATCAGGGTGACTTTGAGGCCTCGCGATTCCAGGATCGCAGCGAGGGAGGCTGAGGCGATTCCCTTGCCAAGGGAAGACACCACACCGCCGGTGACGAAGACAAATTTGGTCATGTCAGAGGAGCTTTTGAAGCTCTTGGGTGGGAAATTCTGATTATAGCGACGAGGGAGGCTCTCCGATGACGAAATGACCTCGCTTCGCCTCGAAGACGCGGCGTTGCCGCATGATGATCGGTGCCAAAGCGGTGCCGTCCGGGATCATTCCGTCATACAGGCCAAAGGCCAAATCATTTCGTCATTAAACTCGCACGTTATGAATGACCTCGCTGGCAAACACATCGTCCTGGGACTCTCGGGCGGCATCGCCTGTTACAAGGCGGCGGAATTGTGCCGCGCGCTGATCAAAGAGGGCGCGACGGTTCAGGTGGTGATGACCGAAGCGGCCGGGCAGTTCATCACGCCCGTCACGATGCAGGCGCTCTCCAACCGCACAGTGTATGGCTCGCAGTGGGATGCGCGCGAGCCAAACAACATGCCGCACATCAACCTCTCGCGCGAGGCCGACGCGATTTTGATCGCCCCCGCGAGCGCCGACTTCATGGCCAAGTTGCTGCACGGAAGGGCAGATGATCTGCTCAGCCTGATGTGCCTGGCCCGGCCGATTGGCACGGTGCCGCTGCTGATCGCCCCCGCGATGAACCGCGAGATGTGGGCGCACCCGGCCACGCAGCGCAACATGGCGCAGTTGCAGGCCGATGGCGCCGCGCTTTTCGGTGTCGGAACGGGTGACCAGGCTTGTGGCGAAACTGGAGACGGCCGCATGCTGGAGCCGCTGGAACTGCTGGAAGACGTGATCGCCTTCTTTCAGCCCAAGCTGCTGGCGGGGCAACACGTGCTGGTCACTGCGGGGCCGACCTTCGAAGCGATTGACCCGGTGCGCGGCATCACCAACCTCTCCAGCGGCAAGATGGGTTTTGCCATCGCGCGCGCGGCGCGCGAGGCAGGGGCGCAAGTCACCCTGGTTGCTGGCCCGGTGCATTTGCCAACGCCGCGCGGCGTGACGCGCATCGACGTGACGTCTGCGCTTGATATGCAGAAAGCGCTTGAACGACCAGCGCAAAATGCTACTGTTTTAATAGCAACTGCGGCCGTGGCCGACTGGCGGCCGGCCAGCGCGGTCGATCAAAAAATAAAGAAAGACGGCTCGGGAGCGGTGCCGGGTTTGGCGTTTGTAGAGAACCCCGACCTGCTGGCAGGCATAGCGCTGGGCGAACGCGCCAAAAGCGGCAAATTGTTCTGCGTCGGCTTCGCCGCTGAAAGCCATGATCTCTTGAACCACGCCACGGCCAAACGCTTGAAAAAGAAGGTGCCGCTCCTGGTGGGCAACATCGGCCCGGCCACTTTTGGACAAGACGACAACGCGCTGTTGCTCGTGGATGAGCACGGCGCCACCGAATTGCCCCGCGCGTCCAAACTCGTGCTCGCCCGCCAATTGGTCGCAGATATCGCACGCCGTTTGTCTGCCGGCCGCTGAGGTTGCGCAGGGCTGCCGGCCCGCTGCGGGCAGGATAAATCAACCTCATCCAATTTGTCAAAAGAAGCGATCCCATGAAAGTCGACGTCAAAGTTCTTGACCCCAGGCTCGTCAACAACCTGCCCGAATACGCCACACCCGGCAGCGCCGGGCTTGACCTGCGGGCCTGTCTGGCCGAGCCGCTCCTGCTTGCGCCCAATGCGTGGCAACTGGTGCCCACCGGCATTGCGATTTACCTGGCTGACCCCGGTTTCGCCGCGCTCATCTTGCCGCGCTCGGGCCTGGGCCACAAACACGGCATCGTGCTGGGCAACCTGGTCGGGCTGATCGACAGCGACTACCAGGGGCAACTGATGGTGAGCGCCTGGAACAGGAGCGGCGTGCCTTTCACGATTGAGCCGATGGAGCGCATCGCGCAACTGGTGATCGTGCCGGTGGCGCAGGCGCAGTTCAATGTGGTGAGCGAGTTCCCGGCGAGTGCGCGGGGCGAGGGGGGATACGGGTCCACCGGCAAAAAGTGATAAAAGTTAACATGGGTGTTAACTTTCGATCATTTTCAACCCAAAATCGTGAAATCCGAAGCTTTTTTAGCAATCAAGTCACGAATTCAATGGTTTTATAGCTATATATTTAATAGCAAACCATCCTCGGCCGTTTTGCATTGCAGGCGGTGCGCTTTCGGGTCAACCAGGCCCTTCAATGCAGGGTCGGGTTGCCGCTCATGCCAGTATCCAGCGGCTGAATTCTGAAAAACCCCGTTCCTGCGGACCCGGCGCCAATTTCGGCTTCAGTCGCTTCGCGCACATCCTCCACCTTGAGCGCCAGGCGCAGCGCGATGCCGGCCAGCGGGTGGTTGCCGTCGAGCACGACGTGGTCCGGGTAAATTTCACTCACGTTGTAGAGCACGTCTTTGGGGATGATGGCGCTGCAGCCTTCGGGCAGCGACGCGCCTTCAAACGGCATGCCCGGCTCAATGTCTTTGGGAAACAGCTCGCGCGGCTCCAGAAACAGCAACTGGTCGTTGAAGTCGCCAAAGGCCTGCTCGGGCTCAAGATGCACAGTGAGTTTGGCGCCTCTTTCGTGCCCTTGCAGCGCTTCTTCGATTTTTTGCAGCAGGTCACGCCCGCCTACGAGAAACTCAACGGGCTCGTCAAGCACGTCCAGCACCTCGCCCAGCGTGTCCTTCAAGGTCCAGGTCAGGGCGACAACACATTGTTCAGTAATTTCCATAGGAGAATTGTCGCAGTTTGACCGGCTGGTTTTCAGCCGCCACGATGGGAACTCTGGATGGACATCACTAAACCGCTGGCGCTTCTGGGCAACCTGAGCCCGCAGACCTTCATGAAACGCCATTGGCAGAAGAAGCCGCTGTTGATCCGTCAGGCCATTCCCGGGATGACGGCCCTGATGTCCCGCAGCGCGCTGTTTGAGCTGGCCGGGCGTGAGGGCGTTGAGTCGCGGCTGGTGGTGCGCGAGGCCACCAAGACTGCGAGCGCGACGGCGCGTGCGAAAGCGGACGCCAAGCTCAAAGGCATGGACAAAAATGCGGTGAATTCCGCCCGCTGGCGGCTGCAGTCCGGCCCGTTTGCAAAGCGCGCCCTGCCCAGCCTCAAGACACCCGGCTGGACGCTGCTGGCGCAAGGTGTGGACCTGCACGCGCAGGCGCTGCGCGACTTGCTGGACCAGTTCCGTTTTGTCCCTGACGCGCGGCTGGACGACCTGATGATCAGCTTCGCCACCGAAGGCGGCGGCGTGGGCCCGCATTTCGACAGTTACGACGTATTCCTGCTTCAGGCCCAAGGCAAACGGCGCTGGAATATTGGCCAACAGAAAGACCTGAGCTTGCAGGACGGCGCGCCCTTGAAAATCCTGAAGAATTTCCAGCCTGACCAAAGTTTCGATCTGGAACCCGGCGACATGTTGTATTTGCCGCCGCGTTATGCCCACGACGGCGTGGCGCTGGGGGAATGCATGACCTATTCCATCGGATTTCGCGCTCCGGCGAAAGCGGAGTTGGCGCGCGATCTGCTGCAACGCCTGGCGGACGACGTTGAAGACGAAGTGGGCGCGGCCTTGTACCGCGACGGCGGCCAGGGCGCCGCCGCTGCGCCGGGTGAAATCCCCGGGCGCCTCATTTCTTTTGCGCAAATGGCCCTGCGGGCTGCCGTCAAAAACCCGCAAACGCTGGCGCGCGCGCTGGGCGAGATGCTGACCGAGCCCAAATCAAATGTCTGGTTTGACAGTAATGCGAACCACCGCGCAGGGGAGCTGCGGCGCGCTCTGGCGCTGGATCGGCGCAGCAAAATGATGTTTGACACCCGGCGGGTGTTCATCAACGGCGAGAGTTTTCTGGCGTCTGGGCGCGACGCGGCGCTGATGCGGCAATTGGCCAACCAGCGCAAGGTGGGCACCGAAGTTGTCAAGAAGGCCAGCCCGGGGGCAAAATCGCTGCTCCAGGATTGGATTGAGGCGGGGTGGCTACATGAACTCTGAGGTCGGGCCAATTATTTCTGAGGGCGCGCCGGGCGATTCAAACACTGCGCGTGTTGTGGCCGCCCCCGCGTCGCTGCCATCGGGGCGCTTCCAGGGCCGCGCCGCCTTTGAGCAGCTCGTGCGTGAGGCGTTCAGACGCGCGGCAGACGAAGGCTGGCCCGAGATCATCATCAGCGACGCCAGTTTTGAGGACTGGCCGCTGCGCGAAAAAGCGGTGGTGGACGCGATCCATGCATGGTCCAAAACCGGGCGGCATTTCACCATGCTGGCCAAACGTTTTGACAGCGTCCAGCGCTACCAGCCCCGATTTGTGAGCTGGCGCAAAACCTGGAGCCACATTGTCGAGTGCCGCCATATCCCAAGCAGCGATCCGCTGGATTTCCCAAGCGCCATCTGGAGCCGCAGCTGGGTGATGCAACGCCTGGATCTGGCCCGCAGCACCGGTGTGAGCGGGCCCGAACCCGAGCGGCGGGTGGCCTTGCGCGAACTGCTCAATGAACGCCTGCGCGCCAGCACAGCGGGTTTTGCCGCAACAACACTCGGGCTTTAGATTAATCGTATAATTTAAGGCTAAGCAAAACAGGCGCCGGCCTTTGGGCGTGTCTGGTTTGCTTCAGTCTTTGCGGAGCTTCTGCAATGACACATTGCGGAAACAGTTTTACATTTCTCTTTAACTTCACTAGGTACTTCACATGAACAAATCACTCGTTTTGGCCACCGTTATCGCTGCTGCCGCCCTGGTTGCCTGTGGCAAAAAAGAAGAAGCCAAGCCTGCTGCCGCTCCTGCTGCCCCCGCAGCAGCCGCAGTTGAGGCTGCCAAAGATGCGGCTGCCGCCTCTGGCGCCGCTGGTGCTGCTTCTGCCGCCGCCGGTGCTGCCACCACCGCAGCCACCGCCGCTACCGCTGCCGCTTCAGCTGCAACCGGCGCTGCTACCGCTGCTGTTGAAGCTGGCAAAGATGCCGCTGGCGCTGCCAAAGACGCTGCCGGCGCTGCTGCCGCCGCTGCCGCCGGCGCTGCTGGCGACGCTGCCAAGAAGGCCGCTGACGCTGCCGCTGGCGCGATGAAGAAGTAAATCCGGTTTTCCGGTTTTACAAAAAGGCCACCTTCGGGTGGCCTTTTTCATGA
>JANNEZ010000034.1:0-4021 GCA_031379255.1 Rhodoferax sp.
CCACGCAGCAGTATGTGCAGATGATGGGCCAGGCCAACAAACAGAAGGCGCTGGCGCCAGCCAATCACCCGCAGGTGATTCGGCTGCGCGCGATTGCCGCCAGAATCATCCCGCACGCCATGACCTGGAACCCGCGCGCCAAGGCCTGGAAGTGGGAGGTGAACCTGGTCAACTCCGACCAGATCAACGCCTTTTGCATGCCGGGCGGCAAAATCGCGTTTTTCAGCGGCATTCTGGACCAGCTCAAACTGACCGACGACGAAGTGGCGATGATCATGGGCCATGAAGTTGCGCATGCGTTGCGCGAACATGCGCGCGAACGCATGGGCAAAGGCGCCGCCACCAGCATCGGCGCCAACATCTTCAGCCAGTTGTTCGGCCTGGGCGAACTCGGCCAGACGGTGACGAGTTACGGCGCCCAGTTGTTGACGTTGCAGTTTGGCCGGGAAGACGAATCGGAGGCCGACCTGGTGGGCATGGAGCTGGCGGCGCGGGCCGGCTACAACCCGCGCGCGGGCGTGACACTGTGGCAAAAAATGGGTGCCAACAACAAGGGTGCGCCGCCCGAGTGGTTGTCCACCCACCCGTCGGGCAACACGCGCATTGCCGAGATTGAAAACAACTTGCCCCGCGTGCTGCCGCTGTATGAGGCTGCGCGAAAGCGTTGAGGTGTATTGCAAGCGCCTGGCGTCACGGCCCACAGCGCCGCGCTAAACATTCCAGTCATATTCGATGGTGATTGGCGCGTGGTCTGAAAATTTCTGCGCTTTGTAGATCGCCTCGCGCCGCGCAAACTGCGCCACATTCGGTGTGGCCAGGTGGTAGTCCAGACGCCACCCCACATTGTTGGCATACGCCTGCCCACGCGCGCTCCACCAGGTGTAGGCGGTGTCCGTAGCGGTGGGCTGCAGGGTGCGGTAAACGTCCACCAGGCCGGCTTCGTCCAGCAGTTGGGTCATCCAGGCGCGTTCTTCGGGCAGGAAGCCCGAGTTTTTCTGATTGCTTTTCCAGTTCTTCAAATCGATCTCCTTGTGGGCGATGTTCACGTCGCCACACAAGACAAAGTCGCGCTGGCCCTTGAGCGCCACCAGATGCGGGTAGAACTCTGCCAGAAAACGGAATTTCGCCTCCTGCCGCTCTTCGCTGGACGAGCCGCTGGGGAAATAGGCGCTGATGATCGAGAGTTTGGTGCGTGGCGTATCGAAGCGCAACTCGACGTAGCGCCCTTCGGCATCGAATTCCGGCGAGCTGAACCCGATCACCACGTCGCTCGGTTCATGGCGCGTGTACACGCCCACACCCGCGTAACCTTTCTTTTCGGCGAACTGAAAATACCCCTGCATGCCGGCCAGGATCTCGAAGCGGCCCAGCACGTCGCCGTGCTGGGCCTTGATCTCCTGCACGCAAATACAATCCGGTTGGTGCTGGTCCAACCATGGTTCCAGGCCCTTGCTGGCCGCAGAGCGGATGCCGTTGAGGTTGAGGCTGGTCAGTTTGAACACGAAAACTCTCCAATCAATAGAACGGAACGGTGATGATCGGCACGGCTACAGCGGCGACAGCAGGCCCGGGACAGGATACTTTAGCGCAGGCGTTCCTGCAATTCTCCATCGACTGTGGCGTTTTGCGGTTTGGCGAATTCAAGACCAAGGCCGGCCGCATGAGCCCGTATTTCTTCAACCTCGGTTTGTTCGATGACGGTGAGAAACTCGGGCGGCTGGCGTCTTTCTATGCTGACCGCATTCTGGCCAGCGGCATCGTATTCGACATGATCTTCGGCCCCGCTTACAAAGGCATTCCGCTGGGCGCCGTTTTGGCCGTGGAGCTGGCGCGGCGCGGGCGCAATTCGCCCTTTGCCTACAACCGCAAGGAAGCCAAGGACCACGGCGAAGGCGGCACGGTGGTCGGCGCGCCGATCAAGGGCCGCGTG
Source organism: Rhodoferax sp. (assembly GCA_031379255.1). Taxonomy (GTDB): domain Bacteria; phylum Pseudomonadota; class Gammaproteobacteria; order Burkholderiales; family Burkholderiaceae_C; genus JANYCG01. The sequence goes on from JANNEZ010000034.1 coordinate 1,931, forward strand.
CTGATCGTTGACGATGTGATGTCCGCCGGCACCGCCACCAAAGAGTCCATCGCCATCATCCGCGCAGCGGGCGCAGTGCCACAGGCGGTCGCCATCGGGCTCGACCGGCAGGAAAAAGCGGTTGAAAATGGGGTGGATGTCAACTACAGCGCGGTGCAATACGTTCAAAGCCAATTGGGGCTCGCAGTTTGCGCCATTGCGACATTGGGCGATTTAATGCAGTATCTTGAGCAACAACCGGGCGAAGGTCTGGCGGCAGACCGCAGCCGAGTGCAAACCTACCGCCTACGTTATGGAGTCGCTGACACGGCATGATCACACGCATGAAGAAAAGCAACCGAACCGGTATCGCCGTCTTGTCGTGCGTGCTGGTGTTGGGGGCGGCCGGGTTCGCGCAGGCGCAAGGCGCCCAGGGCGGTATTTATTCGTGTGTAGATGCCAAAGGCCGCAAGCTCACCTCAGACCGGCCGATCCCCGATTGCCTCGACCGTGAGCAAAAAGTGCTCAACCCGAGTGGCACCGTCAAAAGCCGCGTCGGGCCCACACTCACTGCGCAGGAGCGTGCCGAAGTGGAGGCCAAAGAGAAACGGGCCGCTGCGGAGCGTGCGCTCAAAGAAGAAGAAAAACGCCGCGACCGGGCCTTGCTGACGCGGTACCCCGACCGCGCCGTGCACGACGCCGAGCGCAGCGAAGCGCTCAGCCAGATCAGCGTTGTCAAGGCGGCTGCGGCCAACCGCGTGTTGGAGCTGCAAAAGCAGAAAGTCGCCATTGACGCCGAAATGGAGTTCTACAAGAAGGACCCTGCCAAAGCGCCCGCTGCGGTGAAGCGCCAAGTGGAGGAAAACGCGAAAAGCATCGCCGTGCAAAACCGCTTCATTACCGACCAGGAAGGCGAGATTGCCCGCGTGAACGCGCGTTTTGACGAAGAGCTGGGGCGGCTCAAGGAGTTGTGGAAATTGCGTTCGCCCGCGGCGGGTGTCGCCGCCGCCCCTGCCAAAACACCCGGCGCGAAAAACTGAGCATCCTGGCGCGAAAATCTGGGTAACCCGACGCGCGGCCGGGGCCGATCAACCGAGTTTTTGCCGCAGCAAATCGTTGACCTGCTGCGGGTTCGCCTTGCCCTTGCTGCCCTTCATGATCTGACCCACCAGCGCGTTGAGCGCCTTGGTATTGCCGGCTTTGTATTCGGCGACGTTTTTGGGGTTGGCGGCGAGGACTTCGTCGACGATTTTTTCGAGGGCGCCAGAGTCGTTCATTTGCTTGAGGCCTTTGGCTTCAATGATGGAATCGACAGTTACGGCTGACGTCATCGTCCCAACAGAAAATGCCACCGATACGCCTGTGAGTTGGACTGTCACATTTGTAGGCCAAAGCTCTTCCAGAACGAGTTTCGCCGCGTTGTTGGAAATTGTCCCGTCATCAATGCGCGCAATCAAATTTGCAAAAACTTCGGGCTTGATGAGTAACCGCAGACGGTCAAAATCGACATTGCCAGATTTAAGCCGTCGAGCAACGTCTCCCATCATCCAGTTTGCAACCAATTTTGGTCGATGACAATGTGAATTGGTCTCCTCAAAATACGACGCGGTAGCGCGGCTTTGAGTTAATGCCTTTGCGTCGTAATCTGAGAGCCCATAGTCGGTCACAAACCGCGCAGCCATCACACGCTGTTTCTCAGGCATCACAGACCGCAGACTTTCCACCCACTCGTCCGAAATCACCAGTGGTGGCAGATCCGGATCGGGAAAATAGCGGTAATCCGCCGCATCCTCTTTGGTGCGCATGGCCCGGGTTTCACCGGTGTCGGGATTGAACAAAACAGTGGCTTGCTGAATCGAGCGGCCCTCTTCAATTTCTCCAATCTGCCAGCGCACTTCGTAGTCAATCGCCTGCTGCATGAATTCGAAACTATTCAGATTTTTGATCTCACGCCGCGTGCCCAGCGACGCACCGGGCTTGCGCACGCTCACGTTGGCGTCGCAGCGGAAGCTGCCTTCCTGCATGTTGCCGTCGCAGATGCCGATCCAGGTGACGATTTTGTGCAGCTCTTTGGCGTAGGCCACCGCCTCGCTGCTTGAGCGCATGTCGGGC
>JANNEZ010000114.1:0-11301 GCA_031379255.1 Rhodoferax sp.
GCGGCCGGTTTTTTTGCAGTTGCCATTTCAATTTTCTCCTTGATCAAGTAACAAAGAGCACTTCATGCGTTGTTGGATTGCATGAAGCGATTCATGGTGTTGGGCAGACCCCAGCACCATGAACTCGGGTGCACAAACCCAGCTTGCCCTCTGTGGGGCAATGTTTGGTTTGTGAAATTCTGGATACATCGTTGTGTATTGGATTTGGGAATTGTCGGGTGAGGGCATCAATCCCAGGACAGCGCTCCGCCGGACTGGTATTCAATCACGCGGGTTTCGAAAAAGTTGCGCTCTTTCTTCAGGTCGATCATTTCACTCATCCAGGGGAATGGGTTCTCCTCGTTGGGATACAGCGCTTCGAGGCCAATCTGGGTTGCACGCCGGTTGGCGATATAACGCAGGTACCCCTTGAACATGGAAGCGTTCATACCCAACACGCCTCGCGGCATGGTGTCTTCAGCATAGCGGTATTCGAGCTCCACAGCCTGCTCAAACAGGGCCTTGATCTCGGCCTTGAATTCGGATGTCCAGAGTTGCGGGTTCTCGGCTTTGAGCTGGTTGATCAGGTCGATGCCAAAGTTGCAGTGCATGGATTCGTCACGCAGGATGTACTGGTACTGCTCGGCGGCGCCGGTCATCTTGTTTTGCCGGCCCAAGGCCAGAATCTGCGTGAAGCCGACATAGAAGAACAGGCCTTCCATGAGGCAGGCGAACACGATCAGGGACTTGAGCAGTGTCTGGTCGGTCTCCGGTGTGCCGGTGTGGAAGTTCGGATCCATGATGGCTGCAATGAAGGGCAGCAGGAATTCATCCTTGTCACGGATCGATTTGACCTCGTTGTAGGCATTGAAAATTTCACTCTCGTCCAGGCCCAGCGACTCGACGATGTATTGGTAGGCGTGCGTGTGAATCGCCTCTTCAAACGCCTGGCGCAGCAGGAACTGGCGGCATTCGGGCGCTGTGATGTGGCGGTAGGTGCCCAACACGATGTTGTTGGCGGCGAGTGAGTCGGCGGTGACAAAGAACCCCAGGTTGCGCTTGACAATGCGGCGTTCGTCTTCAGTCAGGCCGTTCGGATTTTTCCACAGCGCGATATCGCGCGTCATGTTGACCTCTTGGGGCATCCAGTGGTTGGAGCAACTGGCGAGGTATTTCTCCCAGGCCCATTTGTATTTGAACGGGACCAGCTGGTTGACGTCGGTCTTGCCGTTGATGATGCGTTTGTCGGCGGCGTTGACTCTGCGCATCGGCGCGTTCGAGGGCGCTGCAGACGCGGGGGCTGTGGGCGTTGACACGGCAATCGGCGCAACGGGAGCAAGGGCGCCATCATCCAGTGTGCGCAATGCAGGAATCGCAAGGGGCGGCTCTGTCATGTGGCTGCTGTAAGAGCCACGATGTGTCGGCGTTTGCGGTGTGGGCTTGACTTCTTCGTCCCAGGACAACATAGATATTTCCAATCAGCGGATTATGAGAGCAGCAGCGACAAATGAAAAGTGTTCATTCACTTTGCGCGCGCATTGTGTTGTGCATTCGCATCGCAGCTGCTTGCAGTCTTCATTGGCATGCTTCACATGTGGGATCGTCAACGCCGCAAAATTTGACGTCGGTTGCAGCGCGGGTGGCCAACTGAATTTGCGATGCCGCTGCCGCTGCTGCCAGGTCCAGCGCGCTCGCTGTATCGGAGCCTTTGTTGGAGCCTTTGGCGCCCGACGGAGAATTGCCTTGGCCCGACGATGACACGGCGTTCATGCGCCCGGCCGCCACGGTGGCTTTCTCTGCATGGGTGGCCGACATGGTGCGCAGGTAGTAGGTGGTCTTGAGGCCGCGCAGCCAGGCCAGTTTGTAGGTGTCATCGAGTTTTTTGCCCGACGCGCCTGCCATGTAAATGTTCAGCGATTGCGCCTGGTCGATCCACTTCTGCCGCCGCGCCGCAGCTTCGACGAGCCAGCGGGTTTCAACTTCAAAGGCGGTCGCGTACAGGGCCTTGATTTCGCCCGGCACGCGGTCAATCGGCGCGAGTGATCCGTCAAAGTGTTTCAGGTCCATGACCATCACATCGTCCCAGAGGCCCAGACGTTTGAGGTCGCGAACGAGGTAGGAATTGATGATGGTGAACTCGCCCGACAAATTGGACTTGACTGAGAGGTTGCCGAAGCAGGGTTCGATCGAGGCGTCGACGCCAATGATGTTGGAGATGGTCGCCGTCGGGGCAATCGCCACGCAGTTGGAGTTGCGCATGCCGTCGCGGGCAATCTTCCGGCGCAGCGCGTCCCAGTCGAGGGTGCTGGAGCGGTCGACCTCGACATACCCGCCGCGCGCGCGCTCGAGCAAATCCAGCGTGTCGATCGGCAAAATGCCCTGGTCCCACAGCGAGCCCTTGTAGCTGGAATACTGGCCACGTTCACGCGCCAGTTCGGTTGATGCCTGATAGGCGTAATAACAAATGGCTTCCATCGATTCATCGGCGAAGGCGACAGCGGCGTCGCTGGCATACGGAATGCGCAATTCGTACAGGCTGTCCTGAAACGCCATCACGCCCAGGCCCACGGGACGGTGGCGCATGTTGGAATCGCGTGCTTTCTTGACCGCGTAGTAATTGATGTCGATCACGTTGTCCAACATGCGCATGGCGGTGGTGATGGTCTTTTGCAGCTTGGCATGGTCCAGCGCCTTGCGCGAGCCCTCGGTTCCCGCAGCCCCGTCTTTCAGGTGCCGGACCAGATTGACCGAGCCGAGGTTGCACACGGCGGTTTCGGTGTCGCTGGTGTTGAGTGTGATTTCCGTGCACAGATTGCTCGAGTGCACCACGCCCACGTGTTGTTGGGGCGAGCGAACGTTGCAGGCGTCCTTGAAGGTGATCCAGGGGTGGCCGGTCTCAAACAGCATGGTCAACATCTTGCGCCAGAGGTCGCTCGCCTCGATCGTGCGCGCCGGCTTGATCTCGCCCCGCGCGGCCTTTTCCTCGTAAGCCACATAAGCGCGCTCAAACTCGGCGCCGAATTTGTCGTGAAGGTCGGGCACGTTGTTCGGTGAGAACAGCGTCCACTGGCCCTTTTCCATGACCCGGCGCATGAACAGGTCAGGAATCCAGTTGGCCGTGTTCATGTCGTGGGTGCGGCGGCGGTCGTCACCGGTGTTTTTGCGCAACTCCAGGAATTCTTCAATGTCCAGATGCCAGGACTCCAGATACGTGCACACGGCGCCCTTGCGTTTGCCGCCCTGGTTGACGGCAACCGCCGTGTCATTGACGACCTTCAGGAAAGGCACAACGCCCTGCGATTCGCCATTGGTGCCCTTGATGTGGCTGCCCAAGGCGCGCACGCGTGTCCAGTCGTTGCCCAGCCCGCCCGCGAATTTCGACAGCAGCGCGTTTTCCTTGATCGACTCGTAAATGCCGTCCAGGTCATCGGGCACCGTGGTGAGGTAGCAGCTGGAGAGTTGCGAGCGCAAGGTGCCGGCGTTGAACAGGGTTGGCGTGCTGGACATGAAGTCGAAACTGGAGAGCACTTCATAAAACTCGATGGCGCGCGCTTCGCGGTCGATCTCGTTGAGCGACAGCCCCATGGCGACGCGCATGAAAAAGGCCTGTGGCATCTCGATGCGGGTTTTGCCCACGTGCAGGAAGTAGCGGTCGTACAGGGTCTGCAAGCCCAGGTAGTCAAACTGCATGTCACGTTCCGATTTGAGCGCGCCACCCAGGCGTTTCAAATCAAACTGGAGCAGGCGCTCGTCAAGCAGGTCATTCTCAACACCTTTCTTGATGAAACCCGGGAAATAGTCCACGTAGGCTTGGGCCATGTCGCCGGGCGCCAGGTCCAGGGCCAGCACTTCCTTGGCGATGGTGTGAAACAGCAAACGCGCCGCAGCGTAGGTGTAGTCAGGGTCTTTTTCGATCAAGGTGCGCGCGGCCAGCACCGAAGCCTTGTACACCTCGTCCATCGGCACGCCGTCATAGAGATTGCGCATGGTTTCGCTCAGAATCGGCGCCGGGCTGATATCGGCTCCCAGGCCGGCGCACGCGGATTCAATCAGAGCCTTCAGGCGCTCCTGGTCCAGAACAACGCGCAATCCACCTTCAGTGACGTGCAACTCGGGCGCTCGCGGGGCTTGCGCAGAAACGTGTTTAACGCGCTCCTGGGTGCGTTTTTCACGGTAAAGAACGTAGGCGCGCGCAATCTCATGGTGCCCGCCGCGCATCAAGCCGAGTTCGACCTGATCCTGTACATCCTCAATGTGGAACGTGCCGCCGCCCGGGCGCGAGCGCACCAGCGCGCGGATCACGGCCTGGGTCAATCCGTCCACAGTTTCCCGGACGCTTGCCGACGCCGCTCCCTGGGTGCCGTGCACCGCAAGAAAGGCCTTCATCATGGCCACGGCGATTTTGTTTGGCTCAAACGGCACAACCCCGCCATTGCGGCGAATGATCTGGTAGTGGGCCAGCGTGCTCAGGGCTGTTGCCATCGCGGCGGGGGCTGCGTCGAACCCTGTGCGCGCCTTGACGCCGCCCGCGAGGTGTGAGGTTGTTTCTGAAGCGATTTGCATGGTTCCTCTTATGCCGTTATTCGTATGCCGTTGTTCATCTGCTGCTGTTCGTTTGTCGCGGTTCGACTGCTGGTTTCAGCAAGTCATATCTTCTGGTTTTTTTATTCCCGAAAGTCGCAAGATCTGAATTTTTCCGAATTTTTCGCGCCGCCGCATGATCCAACTACACACTATATATGGGGTTGAATCAGGGCACAAGCCACTACCGGTAGTGTACCGGGGTAAAACGCGACATTATCGCGACAGGTCAAAATCCGGCAGCGGAAAACCCGTGATTCAGCATTGGCGCGGCATTGCGGACACTTCTGCCGGCTGCGGCGCACCGCGCCACATTTTGAGGGTTCGCAGCCTGACGAATTGGCGCTTGCTGGCGGATCTGCGCGAGGACTTGGTCGCGCAATCTGAAATTGATTTCAGGCACCGGTCCGAACGCCTGCGGGAAAACACTGAGATTTCCAACTGAGCAGGTGTTGCAAAAGAACCCAATCGAAACCCTTGCCCGGGTCAAACTTTCGCCCCGGCGCGACGTGTTCATGCCCCGCTACATGCTGGACGGGAAAAGCCTGCGAAATGGCGGCGCACAGGCTGGCGAGCGTTTCATACTGCAATGCTTCGAAAGTCTCGCCTTCCAGCCCTTCGAGCTCGATGCCGATTGAGAAATCATTGCAATTCTCCCGCCCTTGAAAACTTGACTGGCCAGCGTGCCAGGCGCGATCGTTTGCGCTGACAAACTGCCAGAGTTCTCCTGTGCGGCAAATATAGAAATGCGCCGAAACCTCGGCGCCTTCAATCGTCTTGAAATAGTCGTGCGCCTGCCAGTCGAGTTGATTGGTGAACAACTGCTGCACACCATCGCCGCCATAGGCGCCAGGCGGCAGACTGATGGAGTGCAGAACAATCAGGTCAATCACTTCAGCCGGTGGCCGTGGTCCGAAGTTGGGGGACGCCAGGCGCCGGGCAAACCGGTACCAACCGGAATTCCATAACCCGCAATCCGGGCTGCTTGCAGATCGCGCTTCAGCCTGCTTCGTCATGGGTCTCGGCGCCGCCGGGCATTTCGATGTTCAGCCGGGCAATGCGGTAGCGGATCTGGCGCAGGCTCAAACCCAGCAGATTGGCCGCGGCGGTGCGGTTGAAGGCGGTCGTTTGCAAGGCCTGGATCAGAATTTCGCGTTCGTGCTGGTCCAGCCGGGCTTGCAGTTTGCCAACCGGCTGCAGCGCGGGTTGCGCATCGGCGCCAGGTGAAGCAGGCGGCGAATCCTCCGTTGCCGGGTTGGAAGGCATGGGGCCTGGCTGCAACACTTGCGGCGCCGTTTTGCCTTGCGACACATCGGCGTCCAGAACGCTGCCGTCATAGAGGGCGACGGCCCGGTGCAGCAGGTTTTCGAGCTCGCGGACGTTGCCGTGCAAGGGCTCTTGCGCCAGTTTTTCCAGAAATTGGGGAGACAAAAGGGGCGCGGATATTCCGGCCTCGCGGGCAATGCGCTCAAGCAGGGCCTCACACAGCAGTGGCAGATCGCTGAGGCGCTCGCGCAATGGCGGCAGAAAAAGGTCGATGACGTTCAGGCGGTAATAGAGATCCTGGCGAAAACGCCCGGCCAGCACCTCCGCGGCAAGGTCTTTGTGGGTTGCGCTGACAAAGCGCACATTCACCGGCTCTTCCTGCGAGGCGCCAAGCGGCCGCACGCACCGCTCCTGGATGGCCCGCAACAATTTGGATTGCATCGCCAATGGCAAATCGCCAATTTCATCGAGGAAAAGGGTGCCGCCATCGGCCGCCTGGAAAAATCCGCCACGGTCGTGCGTCGAACCGGTATAGGAGCCTTTTTTCGAACCGAAAAACTCCGCTTCCAGCAGGTTCTCCGGAATGGCGCTGCAATTGACGGCGATCAAGGCGCCGGCGCGCCGGTGGCTGTTGGCGTGCAGGGCACGGGCCGCGAGCTCCTTGCCGGTTCCGGATTCACCCCGGATCAGCACGGGCGCCATGCTCTTCGCCACTTTGGCAATGCGCTCGCGCACGTTGCGCATCACCTCGGAGTCGCCGGTCAACCGCGACAGAGCCTGTCCTGCCCCCCCATCGGTTTGGGCGCGGGCAGGCGCCGAAGGATCGTTCCTGGGCGCGGAAGTGATTGCGCTGGTGTTCTGGCCGTCCCGGCCCAGGCCGTTCGAGTCCTGCACCGCTGAAGCAATCACGGTGCGGAACTGCTTGAGGTCCACCGGTTTCGTCAGGTAATCAAACGCGCCGGCCTTCAGGCACTCCACGGCGTTGTCCGCTGAGCCGTAAGCCGTGATCACGATGCAGCGTTCCGTGCGGTTTTTCGCCCGGACCAATTGCAGCAACTCCAGGCCCAGTCCGTCGGGAAGGCGCATGTCGGTGATGATCACGTCAAACGGGCCTTCATCAAGACACCGGCGCGCTTCGCCGACCGTGCCAGCTGCCAGAACCTGGAACCCTTCGCGCAAGAGGGTCAGCTCGTACAGCGTGCGCAAATCGGGTTCGTCGTCGACGACCAGGATGCGTTTGTCAGTGTTTCGGGAAGACGTCATCGTGGGGCCGCATTGTCTCAGGCGCCAGCGCCCGGGTTCTTGCCCCGGCGGCTGCCGCTGCGTGCCGTGCGGAAGCTGATCAGGAATTCATTGCCCGCCACGTCCACGCCCCGCTTTTTCCGTGAGGCCCGGCGGTACAGAATGGCAGCGCCATGCCCTTCGCACAACTCGCGGCAGATGTAGAGGCCCAGGCCGGTTGAGCGGCTTTCAGACGAGAAAAATGGCTCAAACAGGTGTTGCTCTACCGAGGGCTCGAGCGGAGCGCCGTCGCTCCAGACGAGCAATGTGCCTTGACGCCGCTCGTTTTGCGCGGTGCGGATCTGGATGGATTCCGGCTGGCCGCTGGCGTAGCGCCGGGCGTTGTCCAGAAGGTTCACCAGCACGCGGCGCAAATGTTCCGGCTCAAAAGCCACCACGAAATCGTTGTCCAGAACATCGACGCGCAGAAAATTCCCGCTTGCCGTTTGCCCGGCCCAATCGGCGGCAATGCGCTTGACGCTGTCGCACAGGGCGAGGGATTGCGTCGGCGTTTGCCCGTCGCGGGTCTGTATGCGCGAGATATCCAGAACCTCGTCAACGATCTTCCCGAGACGATTGGCGTTTTGCGCCACCATGTCGATCAACTGGCGTTGCCGGGGATCGGTCGAATCTTCTTCGAGCAGCGCGTTCGCCTGCGTGATGGCGGCCAGCGGGTTGCGGATTTCATGCGCCACGGCCGCCGACATGCGCCCCATGCTGGCGAGCTTGTCGGTGCGCATGCGCGCCTCCATTTCGCGCTGGTCCTGCAGGAACATGACGCACAGGCTGGCGTGGCTGCCATCGGTCAGGCTGGTCTGGCGCGTGCGCACGCGCAGGCGGCGCAGTCCCTGGCCGGCATTGCGCATGGCAATGTCGGAGCTGCGCAGCTCGTTGCGGCTGAAGCTGGACTCTGCCAGGTCCTGCAGCGGCATCCAGGCAGACTCGGAATTGAGGTTGAATGATTCTGGCAATGGCGCTTGGCCGGCGCCCAGCATCTGGCGCGCCGCAGGGTTGGCCGCCAGCACGTTGCCCGCAACGTCAACCACCACAATGCCGTCGCTGAGCGACTCGATGACCAGTTCATTGACCTGGCGCTGCACCTGCACCGCCATCAGGCTTTGGCGGGCGCGCGTTTCTTCCTGCGACAGGCGGGTTGACAGCTGGTTGGACAGAAACGCGATCGCGAAACAGCCGGCGCCGACCAGCGCCGCTTGCGCCAGTTGAGGAGTCGCGTCGAACCCGCCCTGGCTGGCCAGCCAGAACGAATGCGCCAGCAGCAGCAAGGTGACCCCGGCGGCCGTCCCCATGGCCAGAAACATGGAGCCCAGCACGGCTGCCAGCAACACCGGCAGCGCCATCAGGGCGGCATAGTTGATACCGCCTCCCTGCATGATCTGCAAGACCGAGAAGGTGAGCAGATCGACGCCGACAATCAAGGCCCACAGGGGATCGAACTTGCGGCCGAGCTGCCGGGGTTTGAACAGAAAACGCGTGACCAGGGTGGCGGCAAAATAGGCGCAACACAGCAACAGCAAGGTCGGGTTGTGGACGACGCCCATGCCGATCAGGGTGGCCTGCAACAGCACAAGCACGAAGCCCAGGGTCGCGCGAGCCGTCATGAAGGCGCGCCACAGGCGCTCAAATTCGTTCGGTTGCCCCTGTATTTTTCCAGGGTCGCCCTCCAGGAATGCGGCCTGGGAGGTTTTGAGCCAGGGGTCTGACTCCAGGTTGGCTGCCATTCAGGGCTCGGCCTGGCGCTGATGCTCCAGGCTGCAGTACAGCGCGCGTTTTCCAGTGACGGATTCCGCCTTGGGCAGGTGCAAGCCGCAGTGGGCGCACGAGACCATGTCTTGCATCTGAAGCGGCGGCTGGCGGCCTGTGTCCGGACCGCGTTTGGGCAAGGATTCGTCGGAGCCGCGCCCGCGCGCCGCGCGCACCAGCCAGAAAATGACCAAAGCCAGCGCCAGCGTGACGATGATGTACCTCATGCGGTCCGTGCCAAAACAACTTCAAGCACAAAACGCGAACCCACATACGACAGCAGCAGCAGTCCCGCACCGAGGTACAGCATGCGAACGGCCACCCGGCCGCGCCAGCCGAAACGCGCGCGGCCCAACAGCAACACGGCAAACGTCAACCAGGACAGGATGGAGAACACCGTTTTGTGGTCCCACCGGCGCGCCGCCGACGCGCCATACAACTGCTCTGAAAACAGCAGGGCGATGGCCAGTGTCGCGGTCAACAGCGCGAAGCCGGCGCCGACGAAGCGGAAGGTGAGCCGCTCCAGTGTCAACAGCGGCACGCCGCTGTCGGAATCATGGGCCATGCGGATGTCGCCTTCGGCCTGGCGCATGAACCAGCCGTGCGCGACCGCCACGCCAAAGAGGCCGTAGGAGGCGATGCCAAAGGCCCAGTGCAGGGGCAGCCACAGCGACGCGCCCGGGTGCAGCGGGTTGCCCGGAAACAGCAGCGCCAACACCACCGCGCCGGCGGCGAATGCGCTCAGTGTCCAGCGCGTGCGCAGCTGCGGCACGAGTTGGCTTTCGATGCCGTAGAGCAAAGCCACCAGCCAGGCCGTCATGCTCAGGGCCGGCGCAAACCCGAAACGCGGCACGTCGCCCAAGAGCGACCACGCCAGCGCCAGACCATGCAGCAGCCAGGCGACTACAGCCGCAGGCAGTGCCGCCTTGGCGCCGCGTTTGGGCGCCAGCAAGGCCGAGAGCAAATAGGCTGCAGCAGCGGCGCTTGCCAGTGCCATTTCGACGGCCACCGGCAGGCCGAGACCCGTTTGAGCGGCGCTGGGTAAAATCATCCCCACAGTTTAGCGTTTCAGTTTCTTCCGGGCGAAGCCAGCCTGCTTTGTCTGCCTACCTACCATGGCCTCCGCACTATCCGACAAACTTTCCCGCCTTGTCAAAGGCATCCGGGGCCAGTCCCGCATCACTGAAACCAACGTCGCCGACATGTTGCGTGAGGTGCGCATGGCCCTGCTGGAGGCCGACGTGGCCTTGCCGGTGGTGCGGGATTTCATCGCCCGCGTGAAAGAAAAGGCGCTCGGCCAGGAGGTGTTGGGCTCACTGCAGCCGGGCCAGGTGATGGTCGGCATCGTCAATCGGGAGCTGGCCGCCACGATGGGCGAAGGCGTGAGCGACATCAACCTCTCGACCCAGCCGCCGGCGGTGATCCTGATGGCCGGCCTGCAAGGCGCGGGCAAAACCACCACCACGGCCAAACTGGCCAAGTACCTGATCGAAAAACGCAAGAAGAAGGTGCTCACGGTCTCGGGCGACGTTTACCGGCCGGCCGCCATCGAGCAGCTCAAGACCGTCACGGCGCAGGCGGGCGCCGAGTGGTTCCCCAGTTCGGTCGATCAAAAACCGGTGGCCATTGGCCTGGCTGCGCTGGACTACGCGCGAAAACACTATTTTGATGTTTTGCTGGTTGACACCGCAGGCCGCCTCGCGATCGACGAAGTGCTGATGCGGGAGATCAAGGACCTGCACGCCGCGCTGAACCCGGTCGAGACCCTGTTTGTGGTCGACGCCATGCAGGGCCAGGACGCCATCAACACGGCCAAAGCCTTCAAGGAGGCGCTGCCCCTGACCGGCATCGTGCTGACCAAAACCGACGGTGATTCACGCGGCGGCGCCGCCCTGTCGGTGCGCCAGGTGACGGGCGCGCCGATCAAGTTCTCCGGCACCAGCGAGAAGATCGACGGCCTTGAGGTGTTTGACGCCGAGCGCCACGCCGGGCGCATTCTGGGCATGGGCGACATCGTGGCTCTGGTTGAGCAGGTCACGGCCGGTGTCGACGTGGAGGCCGCGCAGAAACTCGCGGCCAAGGTCAAAAGCGGCGCTGGATTCGACTTGAACGACTTCTTGGGGCAAATCCAGCAAATGCGGCAAATGGGCGGCCTCTCGAGCCTGATGGACAAGCTGCCCGCAGGCATGGCCGCCAAGGCCGGCCAGGTCGACATGAACCGCGCCGAGAAGGACATCCAGCGCAAGCAGGGCATCATCCACAGCATGACGGCGCTGGAGCGGCGCAAGCCCGAGCTGATCAAGGCCACCCGCAAGCGGCGCATCGCGGCCGGCGCCGGCGTGCAGGTTCAGGAAGTCAACCGCATGCTCAAGGAGTTTGAGCAGATGCAGGACATGATGAAGAAGATGAAGGGCGGCGGCATGATGAAAATGA
>JANNEZ010000130.1:0-4109 GCA_031379255.1 Rhodoferax sp.
TGAATTTCTGGAGATGCTCCGATACCTTTTTTTTCCCTCAACCTTCAATTCACCAAGCCGGTAAGAACGGTCATCAATGCCTCCGGGCAGGTGATGTGCGGGTTGTGGCTGGCGTCCATTTCCACATATTGCCAGCCCGTCTCGGCGCGGGCGCGCTCCGAAAATTGGCGAAACACGTCGCCCGGCCCGGATCGGGTGCAATAGATATAACTGCGCGGCAAATGGTCTGCCGCGCCGCTCAATGAAATCGGCTGGGTGAAGGTTTTCAGGGGCTGTATCACGCGTTTGGGCAGGGCCCAGGCGACGTCGTCTGCAGCGGTGTCAGGCGGCAGCGGGTTGGCCGGCACGCGCCAGCCATCTCCTTGCGCCAGCGCCACGCTTTGCATCCGCTCCTGCACCGCCTGGGGCTGCAGGCTCATCGCCGACTCGCCATCGCGCGGCACAAAGGCGTCGAGGTAGACCAGCTGGCGGATGCGGCTGGCGGCGCGGTCTGCGACGCCGGTGGCGACCATGCCGCCGTAACTGTGGCCGATCAACACCACCTCGCGCAAGTCCTCGTAGGCCAGCACCTGCAAGACGTCTTGAATGTGGTGCTCAAGGTCGATGCCCGCATGCGCCAGATGCGAGCGTTCGCCAATGCCGGTGTAGGTCGGCGTCACGAGTTCATGGCCTGCCGCGCGCATCAGCGGGCGCATTTTTTTCCAGGTCCAGCCGGCCGACCAGGCGCCGTGCGCCACGACAAAAGTTGCCATGAGAGTTCCTTTTTGGGTTTGGTTCCTGATTTGGCGGTTTGGCCTCAAATGTTAACTTGCATGTTAACAAATGTGAAAAATTTCTGTCAGAAGCGCTTTTTTCAAGTATTTTATGGCTCTAAGTCATGTGAAATATAGTTTTATTGCTATATATATTATAGCATTCAATTTTTATCCACAGGTGGGATCGAAGGCGCAGGGGCGAAGCTGTCGTCGTCCCATTCGGTGATGTAGGGGTTGGCCGGAATCAGCGCCGTCTGGCCATTGACCTGCATCGGCTTGGTGCGCAACTGCGGGTGTGTGATGAGGTCCTGCACCGAGTTGATGGCGCCGTAGGCCGTCTGCGCGCCGCCCAAGCGCTCGACGGCCTTGGCGTAATCGAGCGAGCCGAACACCGCCTGCACTTTGGCCTCCAGCAGGTCGCGGTTGCGCACCCGCAGGTCGTTGGTGACGAAACGCGCATCGGTCGCCAAGGATTCGTCTTGCATGAAGAAGCGGCAAAAATTCAACCACTCGCGTTCGTTTTGAATCGACAACACGAGTTCGCGACCGCCCTGGCAGGTGAAGGCGCCATAAGGCGCGATGCTGGGGTGTTTCAAACCGACCCGCGCCGGCGCGCCTTTGCCGTATTTGGCATGCAGATACGGCACCGCCATGAGGTCTGCCGCCGAGCCAAACAGCGACACCTGGATGCCGCTGCCCAGCCCGGTTTTGAGGCGTTGCAAAAGCGCCTGCTGGATGCCAATGATGGCGTTCATGCCCGAGGTGATGTCGCAAATCGACACGCCAATGCGCCCCCACGGCCCGGGCGCGCCGCTCACGGCCACGAGGCCGCTTTCGGCTTGCACCAGCATGTCGTAGGCCTTGAGTTTGTGCAGCTCGCCGGATTCGCCGTAACCCGAGATGTCGCAGGTGATGAGTCGCGGGAACGCCTTGCGCAACTCAGCTGAGCCCAACCCCAAGCGCGCGCAGGCGCCCGGCGCGAGGTTTTGAATGAAGACGTCTGCGCTTGCAATCAAGCCGCGCAGCGTCGCGCGGGCTTCGGGCTGCGTCAAATCCAGCTGCACCGATTCCTTGCCTCGGTTGAGCCAGACGAAGTACGACGATTCGCCAAACACAGCGGTGTCATAAGCGCGCGCGAAGTCGCCTTCGGGCCGCTCGATTTTGATGACACGCGCGCCCGCGTCGGCCAGGCGGCTGGAGCAAAAGGGCGCGGCGACGGCTTGTTCGAGCGCGACGACGGTGATGCCCGTTAGGGGTTTGGACGGGGCTTGCAGGGTCATGGGGTGGGATCTTAGGACGAAATTTGGCCGCCGCTGCAGCGTTCGGCGCCGCCCAGATCGCGACGCGATTGCACGTTTTCAAATCCTGCCTGCCTGAGCACATCGCGAACCCGCTGCGCCTGGTCGTAACCGTGTTCAAGCAGCAGCCAGCCGCTTGGCTGAAGGTGTTTGGGCGCGCTGGCGGCAATCTGCCGGATGTCGTCCAGGCCGTCGGCGCCGCTGGTCAGCGCCTGCCGGGGCTCGCGCGCGAGCGCGGGCAGGTGGGCGTCGTGGTCTGCGATATAGGGCGGGTTGGAGACGATCAGATCGAAGCGGCCCGACCCTCCCGGGAGCGCGTCAAACCAGTTGCCGTGGGAGAAACCTACGTCGAGCCCAAGCCGGGCCGCATTGGCCCGCGCTACTGACAAGGCATCGCCGCTGGCATCTGTTGCGCACACTTGCCACTTTGGGCGGCTGTGTTTGACCGCGAAGGCCACGGCGCCGCTGCCGGTGCCGAGATCCAAAACATCGCCGGTGAAGTTGCTGTTGCCGCTTCGGCTGCCGTGTTGGTCGATCACTTCAATCGCCCAGTCCACCAGTGTTTCGGTGTCCGGGCGCGGAATCAGCACGCGGGCATCGACCGCCAACTCCAGCCCGTAGAAGGCCTGGCGCCCCCTGAGATAGGCCAAGGGTTCGCCAGCGGCGCGGCGCTCGGCCAATGCCCGGAATTGGGCTGCCACTGACGGCGCCAAGGCTTCATCGGCATGCGCCAACAGCCAGGCGCGTTCGGTCGAGGCTTTGCCCAAAACGTGCAGCAACAGAAGCTGCGCGTCCAGGCGGTCGATGCCACGCGAGATGGCGGTTTGGAGCGTGTCGGTGACAGTCACGGAAGGGGCGGGAGCGAGATTTTATGAATAAATTAATTAATTTAAATAACAATAAAAAATACAAATCAATTTAAAGTCACGTAAATATTATGTTTATTGCTATATAAATAATATTAAAAATGATTAAAAAATAATAATTAATTAATATAAAATGTAATATACACAAAAAAATATCCAAAAATTAACATGGGTATTAACAATTGCCGTCGCCATGGGCTTCACGCCATCGATGCCAACTCCAGGCCTGCCAATTGGTCGGCCGCCTCGTAAGCCTGCAAGGCCTGCACCACGTCGTCCAGGTCGCCCTCCATGACGGTCAGAAGTTTGTACAAGGTCAGGTTGATGCGGTGGTCGGTCAGGCGCCCTTGGGGGAAGTTGTAGGTGCGGATGCGGTCGCTTCGGTCGCCAGTGCCGATCAGGCCCTTGCGCTGGGCCGCGTCTTTGGCGGCGCGCTCGGAGCGGTCTTTCTCGTGGATGCGCGCGGTGAGCACCTTGAGCGCCTGGGCCTTGTTGCTGTGTTGGCTGCGCCCGTCCTGGCACTCGGCCACGATGCCGGTGGGCAAGTGCGTGATGCGCACGGCCGAATCGGTCTTGTTGATGTGCTGGCCACCGGCGCCGCTGGCGCGGTAGGTGTCGATGCGCAAATCAGCCGGGTTGATCTTGATCGCTTCCTGCTCATCGGGCTCGGCCAGCACCGCCACCGTGCAGGCGCTGGTGTGGATGCGGCCCTGCGTTTCGGTGACCGGCACCCGCTGGACGCGGTGGCCGCCGGATTCAAATTTGAGATGGCCATATACGCCAACGCCTACGCCGTTGGCGGCACCATCGCCTTCCACGCGCAAGACGATTTCCTTGTAGCCGCCGAGTTCGCTGGCCGATTCGCTGATCACCTGCACGCGCCAGCCCTTGCGCTCGCAATACCGCGTGTACATGCGCGTGAGATCGGCGGCAAACAGGGCCGATTCGTCGCCACCGGTGCCCGCGCGCACTTCCAAAAAGGCATGGCGGGCGTCGTCCGGGTCTTTGGGCAGCAACATGCGTTGCAGCCCGGCTTCGAGCTGCGCCAGCTCGGCTGTGGCCGTGTCGATTTCTTCCTGCGCCATCTCGGCCATGTCTATGTCGCCGAGCATGCCTTGGGCCGATTTCAAAACCGCCTCGCGCTGCTGGTAACGCGACCAGCGCGAGGCGACGGCGGCTACTTCGGTGTG
>JANNEZ010000135.1:0-1538 GCA_031379255.1 Rhodoferax sp.
CTTCCACGGCGCCAAACACGACATCCCGCTCGACGCTTTTTTCGCGCGAGATGGCTTCTACCAGCATTAACATTTCACGATTCATGCCTGAGACTCTCCTATTTCGATCCTTGACGCCACGCGTCAATGTTGTAGACGCCACGCGTCCATGTTGCTAACTGGCACGGCCCTTGAAGCTGACAATGGGCGCCAGCCGTGCCTCTTTCAATTCACCCAATTCAAAACGCATCGCCTGCAACGCAGCCGGCGCCTTTTTCTTGCTCACACGCTGCCCGGGCTTCGCCGCAGGCCCGTCGCTCCAGACGATCTGCCACTGCGCGCCTCCAGCAGCCGCAGCGTTGTCAGCCTGCTGCGCCGCGTTCTCCAGCGTCCCACGAAACTTTTTGCGGTTCGCGTTGACGGCGTTTGCACCGGATTCACTGCCTTTCACACCGGCATTTCCGCCAATCGGCACCTTCAGCGTGATGTCAATCACCTGGCCGGCAAACCGCTCAAAATCTTTCTCATGCCGCAGGGGGCGATCAATACCCGGCGAGGAAACCTCCAACCGTTTGTATTCCACAGCATCCACTTCCAGCGCAAACTGCAATTGACGCGTCACCTTTTCACAGTCTTCCACGTTGACAAACTGCGCCACGCTGCCGGCGCCAGCCCAAGGCAAATCAATCGTGATGCGCAACAGGCCGCCGGCGGAACGTTCAATTTCCACCAGGTCGTACCCCAGTCCTGTCACGGTTTGCTCTACGATCTCCTGGACAGCCATGCTTCCCACCTGCAATATGCGGATGCCGACAAACCACCCGCAAAAAGACAATCGACCAAAAACAATCGACCAAAAAAAACGGGCGGTAATTACCCGCCCGTTTGGTCGTGAAGTGGTGATTGTACCTGAAAATACGCGCTGATGCGCGCTGACACAGGTTTGGACGGCAGCCTTGCCACTGTCGGCGTTGACTTTTTTTGAACTCTTTTTTGAACACTGTTGAACACTGTACTGGCACCATGAAACACTCCATTTGGCATTTCATTCCTTCGGTGCTTGCAGCCATTGCCGGCAGTTTGGTGGCGGTGGCAGCCGGTGCGCAATCTGTAGCAGCACCGGTTTCATCATTGTTTCCCGCCCGGACGGTAAGAATTGTCGTGCCGTTTGCCCCAGGCGCAGGTACCGATGCCATGGGACGGCTGATGGCTCAGAAACTGGGCGAAGTTCTGGGTGCCCCGTTTGTGGTCGAAAACCGGGCGGGCGCTTCGGGCGCCATTGGCACCCAGTTTGTGGCCCAGGCGGTGCCCGACGGTTACACCTTGTTGCTGGTGGCTTCACCGTTCACGACGGTGGCGGCGACTGCGCCGGGTGTTTATTACGATCCGATTCGCCAGTTCGCCCCCGTGGGCATGATCGCCAGCGGCCCGCTGGTGTGGGCAACCAGCCCGCGTTTGCCCGCGCGCTCCATGAAAGAACTGGTCGCCCTGGCACGGCAGAAACCCGGCGCCCTGAATTACGGCTCAGCCGGCTCCGGTGGCGTAAACCACCTGGTACT
>JANNEZ010000220.1:0-7423 GCA_031379255.1 Rhodoferax sp.
ACACGAAGGGGAAATACACGGTGCCATCGGCGCGCACGCGAAACTGGAACAGAAGCACCGGCACCCTGGCCGTGATTTTTTCGATGAAGTCCAGCTGGTTCCGAAGCGACACTCCAGTTGCCTTTTCAACGGAGGCATCGACAAAGAAACTCAGGACATGGGGCACACCTTCCAGGTCGAAGCGGGTGGCGTTGAAACGCACGGCGCGCTGCACCCCGGCCTTGACGTTCAGGGTGGTTTCAACCACCACCACAGTCTGTTCACCCGCCAAAGCCTTCAAGGCGCCATCACGCTGGGCAAGGTCGCTCCAAATGCCGAGCTCAAGGGTGGTTTTGCCTGTGACGTCTTCCCGGGTGAAGCCGCTCAGGGCGAGCCAGGCTTCATTGACCTCGACCAGCAGGCCGTCGCGCAGGCGCGTCAGCATCGCAGGCTGCGCATTGTTGTGCAAAGCGGCGGCGAAGAGCGCCATGCCCGGCGCGCTATTGGCCGCCTTGTCGCTAAACGATTTGCTCATTCCAACGCTATGATTTTTGATGTCCGATTATGAGGGAAAATCACGCTGGCGGCGGCCATAAAATCCGGAATGTTGTTTTACCCCGCCAGGCCCACGAACACATTCTGCACGTCGTCGTTGGCGTCGATGGCCGCCAGAAAGGCTTCCACCTCTTCCAGTTGCCCCTCGCCCAGGCTGGCCGGATCCATAGGGTTTTTGGGCCGATAGCCCAATTTGGCCGACAACACGGCGAAGCCCTGGGCCGGCAAGGCGCGGCTGACCAGGTCCAGGTCGGTCGCATCGGTGAGGAACAGGGTGACACCCTTTTCCTCACCGGCTTCGAAATCCTGCGCGCCGGCTTCAATGGCGGCAACTTCCGGATCTGAACCGGCCACTGCCGCTTCGGCTTCAATCAGGCCGACGTGGTCGAAATCCCAGGACACCGAGCCCGAGGTGCCCAGTTGCCCCTTGCGGAATAAAACCCGCATTTCCGGCGCGGTACGGTTGACGTTGTCGGTCAGGCACTCCACCATCACTGGCACGCGGTGCGGCGCAAAACCTTCGTAAATCACGTGTTCAAAATGCACCGCCTCACCGGTGAGTCCGGCGCCTTTCTTGATGGCGCGCTCAAGCGTTTCCTTGGGCATGGAGACCTTGCGCGCCTGTTCCACCACCAGACGCAGGCGGGAGTTTGAAGCCGGGTCAGCGCCGCTGCGCGCGGCAATCATGATGTCTTTTGAGAGGCGCCCAAACAGTTTGCCCTTGGCATTTGCAGCCAGTTCCTTGCCTTTTGCTTTCCACTGCGCACCCATGTCTTGTGTTCCTTGCGGTTGTTTCGCCCTTTGGCGCCGGCCTGATCCGGTATGACCCGGGTTTATACACCCTGGCGCCATGACAAAATCCACGCACCTTGAGCCCAGACACCCCCCACTCTGCCCACACCCCCATGATGCAGCAGTACCTGGCCCTCAAAGCCGGGTACCCAGAGACACTGCTGCTGTACCGCATGGGCGACTTCTACGAGTTGTTTTACGCCGACGCCGAAAAAGCCGCGCGCCTGCTCGACATCACGCTGACGCGGCGCGGCCAGTCTGCCGGCGAGCCGGTGGTGATGGCGGGCGTGCCCTTTCACGCGGTCGAAACCTACCTGGCCCGGCTGATCAAACTCGGCGAATCGGTGGCAATCTGCGAGCAGGTCGGCGAGGTCACCGGCAAGGGGCCGGTGGAACGAAAAGTGGTGCGGGTAGTGACGCCCGGCACGTTGACAGACGCCGAGCTGCTCAGTGACAAAAGCGAAGCCATTTTGCTGGCCGTGCACCAGGGCCCGCGCAACAGTTGCGGGCTGGCCTGGCTCTCGGTGACGCAGGGCCTGGTGAACCTGGCCGAATGCGCGCTGGACGATCTGGCCACCTGGGTGGCGCGTGTGGGGCCGAGCGAGCTTATTTATGGCGCGGGCGCCACACCGGCTTTTGAGGCGCGGCTCAAAGACCTGCGCCTGCGGCCCGGTTCCGGGCAGGCATTGGGCCTGAGCCTGGCGCTGCGGCCCGACTGGCAGTTTGACAGCAAGTTGGGCCAGACCCGGCTGCTGGAAGCCCTGAAGGCCGCCAGCCTGGCCGGCTGGAACGCGCAAGACCTGCCGCTGGCCCACGCCGCCGCCGCTGGCCTGCTGGCCTATGCCGAACACACCCAAGGCCGCGCCCTCACCCACGTGCACGGTGTGCGGGTGCAACGCGACGGCGAGCTGATCGGCCTCTCCCCGGTAACGCGGCGCAACCTGGAGCTGACGCAAACCCTTCGCGGCGAGGAGTCGCCCACGCTTTTTTCACTGCTGGACACCTGCCAGACCGGCATGGGCAGCCGCCTGCTCAAACAGTGGCTGCTGCAGCCCGAACGCGAACGCGCGCAGGCCCAGGCTCGCTTAAGCGCGATTGCGGCGCTGCGTGGGGATTCGCCCACTGCAACATCCGGCGGCGCAAGCAACGGAACCAGCAATTTGTGGCAGAAACTTCGCCAGCAACTCAAGGGCAGCAGCGACGTGGAGCGCATCACCGCGCGCATCGCGCTGCAACAGGTGCGCCCGCGTGAATTGGTCGGGTTGCAGCAGACGCTACAAAAAACAGAGCTGCTTGCGCCCATTGTTCGAGACCTGGAGCACTATCTGGCTCAAATTTCGACCGATTTGACCCCCCCTCCCGGTTGCGCCGATTTGCTGGCAAGCGCCATCGCCCCCGAGCCCGCAGCGCTGGTGCGTGACGGCGGCGTGATCGCCAGCGGCTTTGATGCCGAACTGGACGAGCTGCGCGGCATAGAGGCCAACTGCGACGGCTTCTTGCTCGACCTCGAAACCCGCGAACGCGCCCGCAGCGGCATTGCCAACTTGCGCGTGCAGTTCAATAAAGTGCATGGCTTTTTCATTGAGGTCACGCAGGGCCAGGCCAGCAAAGTGCCGGCCGACTACCGCCGCCGCCAGACTTTGAAAAACGCTGAGCGCTTCATCACCCCCGAACTGAAGGCCTTTGAAGACAAGGCCCTGAGCGCGCAAGAGCGGGCGCTGGCCCGCGAGAAGTGGCTGTACCAGCAACTGCTTGACCAATTGCAAGCGCATGTGCCGGCCCTCATGCGCGTGGCGCGCGCGCTGGCCACGCTGGACGTGTTGTGCGCGCTGGCCGAGCGCTCGCTCACACTCGGTTGGCACGCGCCGCAATTTGTCAAAGAGCCCTGCATCGAGATCGACGCCGGCCGCCACCCAGTGGTGCAAATGCGGCTCAACGAAACATCCAGCGGCAGCTTCATCGCCAACGACACGCGCCTCGGCCCCAAAACGCGCATGCAGATCATCACTGGCCCCAACATGGGCGGCAAATCAACCTACATGCGGCAGATCGCCGTGATCGTTCTGCTGGCCAGCATCGGCAGCTACGTGCCCGCCGCCGCTTGCAGGCTCGGCCCCATCGACGCCATCCACACCCGCATTGGCGCGGCCGACGACCTGGCCAACGCGCAATCGACCTTCATGCTCGAAATGGTCGAGGCCGCGCAAATCCTGCACACCGCCACCGCGAATTCGCTGGTGCTGATGGACGAAATCGGCCGGGGCACCTCCACCTTCGACGGCCTGGCGCTGGCCAGCGCCATTGCCAGCCAGTTGCACGACAAGACCAAAGCCTTCACGCTCTTTGCCACGCATTATTTCGAGCTGACCGAGTTCCCGGCGAAACACCACAACGCCGTGAACGTGCACGTGAGCGCCGTCGAATCCGGCCAGGACGTGGTCTTTTTGCACCAAATCGAACCCGGCCCGGCCAGCAAGAGTTACGGCATCCAGGTGGCGCGCCTGGCCGGCATGCCTGCCGCGCTGGTGAACCAGGCGCGGCAAACGCTGAACGCGCTGGAAGCGCAAGCCATCGACGCCCGCGCGCAGGTCGATCTGTTCGCGCCACCGCCTGCGGTGGAGCCTGCCCCCGCGAGCCTGGTAGACAAAGCCCTTGCCGCCATTGACCCGGATCAATTGAGCCCGCGTGATGCGCTGGAGTTGGTTTACAAGCTCAAGAAGTTGTCACACGATGGCTTGAAAACCAGAAGTGGATAAATAGAGAAATATTTTCTCTATTTGGATATAATTCGCGCATGGGTAAAAAAAAATGAACAGCCCAAGGAAGAGATGAACGATGAAGAAACAAACCGCCCGCCTGCAATCCGTTGCAGCGAAGAAGCCGATGAAGCTGAGCGCCACCTATACAGATGGCCGTGTGCTGGAGGTTGATGTATCCAGTCTTGCAAAGCGCCTGAAAACATTTGCGCCGCTGGAGAGCTGGAAAGAGTTTTCCACCGCCAAAGTTTCAGACTTCGGCTGGACGCTCGAATGGGATTGCGGCGCTTCCCTTGACTCTGACCGCCTTATCGAAATGGCTTTGGAGCAATGCGGCCTGTTTGAAAACGTGCAGTTCCGTCATTGGCAAGACGCCCACCAGCTCAGCCTCACCGACGCCGCCAACGCGATTGGCTTGACGCGCCGCACTGTCAGCCAGTACCGCACGGGTGCGCGGCCTGTTCCGCGCATCGTGGGTCTGGCCTGCAAGGGCTGGGAAGTTGAGCGGGGCTTGAACGTCGCTTGAACGTTAATGACGGGGTTATAGACCCAGATCAAATGAGCCTGTTTGAGGCGCTGGAAGTGTTGTACAAGCTCAAGAAGTTGCAGGTAAAATGACTACATGTAGTCACAACCTTCTGTGACGCGGTAGAAAGAGGTGAAAACCATGCAAACACTCCAGCTTCGAGATGCCAAAGCCAGCCTTTCCGCTGTGATTGCCTCGGCCGAGCGCGGGCAACCCACCATCATCACCCGCCACGGCCAGCCGACGGCCATGGTGGTGCCGTTTGAGGCGGGTCAACGCCTGTACCCGCAAGACATGCCCAGCCTGGCGAGCCACCTGTTGGCGATCCCCGGGTATATCGCCGTGGAACGCGACGCCACCCCATTGCGGGACATTGATTTGTGAGCGCAGGGTACTTGCTCGACACCAGTGTGGTCTCGACGCTGGCGCCGGGCCGGGAAGCCCACTTGAGCGCGGGCGTGTCAGACTGGGTGCGGGCGCAAAGCGACAAACTTTTTCTCCCCAGCATTGCCGTTGCGGAACTAAGCCAGGGCATTGCAAAGCTGCGCCGCTCGGGCGCAAGCGAGCGGGCCAACAGCCTGAACCTGTGGCTGGAGCGTCTGCTGGCGGCATATGGCGACCGGATTCTGCCGCTGGACGCTCAAGCTGCGGTGATGGCAGGAGAAATCTCAGACGCGGCCATGGCCATCGGACGCCACCCAGGGTTTTCCGATGTGGCCATAGCCGCCATCGCACAACGCGCGCATCTGGTCATCCTCACCCGAAATCTCAAACACTTCGAGCCACTGGGTGTTGCCTGTACAGACCCGTTTGACCAGCTTCCGCGCTGAGCCATGGCCCCCCAAGATTTCATCCAGAAATGGGGCGCGCCCGATGATGAAATCCTGAAGCGCCTGCTGGCGCTGAATCTGGCGCGGGCTGCGCAGCACCAGTGAAGACCCTGCATGTGCTATCTTTCATTACGATGGCTTGATGTATGAAATTTGAATGGGGTCCCCCGAAAAACGACACAAACACCCGCAAACATGGCGTCGCTTTTGATGAGGCGAGCACAGTGTTTGGAGATTTTTTGTCAGTCACTGGCCGTGATTTGGCGCATTCTGAAGAGGAGAATCGCTACCTGACATTGGGTCTGTCCAGCGATGGGCGGGTTCTTGCCGTCTGTCACACTGACCGGGGCGATGCCATCCGCATCCACAGCGCGCGTCTGGCGACTCGCAAGGAGAAACGAATTTATGAAGAAAGTTAAAACTGTCGTTGAAGAAATGCGCGCGGAATACCGGCGCGAAGACTTGGGGCCGCTGGTTCGCGGCAAATACGCGGCGGCCTACGCAAAAGCCACCAATGTCGTTGTGATTGACCCTGGTTTGACAAAAGCTTTTCCCAACAGCGAGGCCGTCAACGAAGCACTTCGCGGTTTCCTGGCCGTGGCGTCTTTGACCACCAGCATCACCGGCCGCTCTGGCAGAGCCACTCGCAAACGCGCGGCGGCCTGAGTTCGCGAGCGCCATTCGGGCTAGGGCTGCAGCGATTTGGCCCTTCGTGGGGCGCTGCTTGATTGCTATAATATATATAGCATAAATCGTATATTCTACGAGACCTGGATACCGAAAAGGCTTAAAATCCGGCGAAACAGGCCCCAAATCCGTATTTGTTAACACCCATGTTAATTTTAACCAAAAAATGCCCCTGATCATCTTCTCGCACGCCAACAGCTTCCCGGCCAGCACTTACCGCGTGTTGTTCCGCAGCCTGCGTTCGCGCGGCTTCACGGTGAAGGCGATTGACAAGCTGGGGCACGACCCGGCTTACCCGGTCACCGACAACTGGCCGCACCTGGCCAAACAGGTGGCCGCTTTTGCTGCCGCCGAGATTGAAAAGGCGGGCGAGGCGGCCTTTCTGGTGGGCCATTCGCTCGGCGGGTTTCTGAGCCTGATGGCCGCCGCCCGGCAGCCGCAGATGGGCGGGCACGGCGTGGCCGGTGTGGTGCTGCTGGATTCTCCGCTGGTCGGTGGCTGGCGCTCGACCGCCTTGCAGGTGGGCAAACTCACGCCGATGATGGAGAAGATGTCGCCCGCTGGCGTGAGCAAAACGCGCCGCACCCACTGGCCCTCGCGGGAGGCGGCGCTTCTGGCCTTTCAGGCCAAAAAAGCCTTCGCGCGCTGGGAGCCGCAGGTGCTGAAGGACTACATCGAACACGGCATGGACATTGACATTGACGGTGATGGCGCCCAGTGCGTGCTGGGTTTCAACCGTGAGATCGAAACCGCGATTTACAACACCGTGCCGCACAACCTGGAAAGCCTGCTGCGCCGCCACCGCTTGCAGTGCCCGGTGGCCTTCATTGGCGGCACCCATTCGCGCGAGATGAAACAGGTGGGCATGGCGCTCACAGAAAAAATCGCCAAGGGCCGCATCACGATGACCGAGGGCGGCCATCTGTTTCCGATGGAGTACCCGCTTGAAACTGCCCGTCTTGTTGCAAGCCAATTGCAGGCACTTCAGAAACTGCCGACTTGGTAGCGCAGGTCAGCTCAAGTCACGGCGCCCATTTCACAGCACCGGTGTAGGCAGTGATCAGAACAACCATGCCGAACACGATACGGTAATACGCAAAACCCACAAAGCTGTGCGTTGAGATGAACTTCAGCAGCCAGCGGATGCACCACCAGGTGCTGATGAAGCTCACCACGAGGCCCACGGCAAACATTGGCAGGTCGGCCATGGAAAGCAGCGCCCGCTCTTTGTAGAGGCTGTAGGCGCCCGCGCCAATCAGCGTGGGAATGGCCAGGTAAAACGAAAAGTCGGTCGCCGC
>JANNEZ010000269.1:0-24334 GCA_031379255.1 Rhodoferax sp.
CCAGCAGGGAATCAAACGCCGGCGGACTCAGATTCGAGGCACGCAGGAAATCCAGAAGGCTCTCGCGGCGGCCGTCACTTTCGGCCAGGATCAGCAGGCGTTGCTGGGTGTTTCGCGCGTGGTTTTTCAACGCGGCGAGCGGCTCTTCAGCGCCACGGATCACGGTGAGCGCGGGCAGTGTTTCAAACTCGATAAACGCCGATTCCTGGTTCTCATTGGGCTGGCGTGGCTTGATCGCCAGCTGGGCGTGCCCGTTGGCGCGGGCATAAAACTGCTCGCTGCTTAAAAACAGCGCTTCAGGCGGCAGCACCGGGCGTTCTGGATCACCCTGCGCAAGGCGGTAACGTTCGCGGGCGTCTTGCGAAAAACGCTGAAAAACCGACTCAAGGTCGCTGTGCAACACCAAGGTGGCGGCGGCCTCTGTGCCAGCGCCCAGGTAGTCAAAAACCGTTGCCGTGTCGTCAAAAAACAGCGGCAAATAATACTCAATGCCGGCGGTGGCGACGCCAATGCCGATGTCTTTGTAGATGCGGCTTTTGGTCGGATCGCCTTCGAGCAGTTCGCGCCAGCGCTTGCGGAACTTGCTGCGGGCGGCGTCGTCCATCGGGAACTCGCGCCCGGGCAGCAGGCGCACTTCGGGCACCGGGTAGAGGCTGCGCTGGCTGTCCGGGTCAAAAGTGCGGATGCTGTCGATTTCGTCGTCCCACAAATCGACGCGAAAGGGCACCGGGCTGCCCATGGGAAAGAGGTCGATCAAACCGCCGCGCACTGCGTATTCGCCGGGGCTGACGACCTGGGTGACATGGCTGTAGCCGGCCAGCGCGAGTTGCGAGCGGAATTTGGCTTCGTCGAGTTTCTGTTTGACTTTGAAGGCGAAGGTGTAACCCGCCAAAAACGACGGTGGCGCGAGGCGGTACAGCGCGGTGGTCGCCGGGATCACAACCACATCGGCGCCACCCTCCTTGTCGCTCCCACCCACACGGTTGTGGATGCGCCACAAGGTGGCCAGACGTTCGGAGATCAAATCCTGGTGCGGTGAAAAAGTGTCGTAGGGCAGGGTTTCCCAGTCGGGGAACAGGGCGCAGCGCAGGTCCGGTTCGAAAAAGGAAATCTCGTCCATGAGCCTCTGCGCATCCGTCGCGTCAGCGGTGACGATGGCCAGCAGCTTGCCAGCGGATTTTTCGCGCGCACCCAATCGCGCCAACAACAAGGCGTCGGCAGAGCCCGTGGGACGTGGAAGTGTGAAGCGGTGGCCGCTTTTGAGTTTGGGAAGGTCCATCGATTCAGGTTTAAATTCAACGCAAATGGCAAACACCCCGCGTTGCAACCGAGAGGTGCAGCGAGGGGTGGACCGCTCGATTTTAGAATGGGGCCGGACTACCTCTGCATGACACCTCCTTCAATACGCCCCCCCACCCTTGCGACCGCGCCCCGAATATGGGCGCTGGTGCCGTGTGCCGGCTCTGGCAGCCGCGCGGGTGGTGACTTGCCCAAGCAATACCAGTCAATCGCCGGTTTGCCGATGGTGCTGCACAGCCTGAATGCCTTGGGCCAGGTGCCACAGATCGCTGGAACTTTGGTGGTTATTTCTTCGGTGGATAGACATTTTATTGAATATAAAGATCAATATTTGATTCAAAATAGTCACTTAAAAATAGCAAAATGTGGAGGAAATACGAGACATAAAAGTGTTTTTAATGGGCTTACTGTATTGTCAAAAAACAAATTTATCGACAACGATTGGGTTCTGGTGCACGATGCGGCGCGTTGCCTCATCACGCCCGGTCAAATTCAGGCCCTGATTGAAGCGTGCCAGGCCGATGCAGTGGGCGGCCTTCTCGCGCTGAAGGTCCCCGACACCCTCAAAAGCGAACGCAATGGCCGCGTGAACCAAACGGTGGACCGCGCCGACAAATGGCTCGCGCAGACGCCACAAATGTTCCGCATGGGCATGCTGAAAAAGGCCTTGCAACAGGCATCCGCGCCGGTGACCGACGAGTCCAGCGCCATCGAGCAGCTCGGGTTCAAGCCCAAACTGGTCGAGGGCAGCGCGCAGAATTTCAAGGTCACTTACCCGGCCGATTTCGCCCTGGCCGAGAGCATTTTGCGGGCGCGCCAGGCGCAATCAGCGGCCGGCGTGTTGCCATCCCGTACCCAACAGCAGACCTCCGAACAATGACAAGTCCCGAAGAATCCAGCGCTTCTGGCCCCAAACTGCCCCGCATCGGTGAAGGCTGGGACGTTCACGCCCTCGTGCCCGATCGCAAACTCACGCTGGGCGGTGTGGCGGTTCCATTTCACCTGGGATTGCTCGGCCACTCCGACGCCGATGCGCTGCTGCACGCCATCACAGACGCGCTTTTGGGAGCTGCGGCCCTCGGCGATATTGGCCACCATTTTCCGGACACCGACGCCCAGTTCAAGGGTGCCGACTCGCTGGTTTTACTGGCTGAAGCGGCGCGCCGAGTGCGTGCGGCGGGTTTTGAAATCGGCAACGTCGACAGCACGGTGATCGCCCAGGCGCCGCGCCTGGCGGCCTATATTCAGCCGATGCGGGACAACATCGCGCGCGCTTTGTCGCTCGCTGCGGGGCAGGTCAATGTGAAGGCCAAAACCGCTGAAAAAATGGGACCGGTGGGCCTGGGGCAGGCGATCGAAGCGCGGGCTGTTGTCTTGATTTATTGACGCTGCCCCTGCCGCTGGGGCGAACGACGCCAGTCTATTGAAACAGGCTGTCGCCAGGTTGCCCGAGGCCCTTGGCGGCGGACGACCAGCTGCCTTGCGGCCGCTGCAGCTTGATGTGCGCCGCCAACCCACCGCTGCTGGTGTTGACAATCGTGAACTTGCCGCCCATGCGTTGCATTGTTTTTTCACAAATGGCCAGCCCCAACCCAGCGCCATTGGCTGCAGTGCGCGCCTTGTCGCCGCGAAAGAAGGGCTTGGTGAGACTAGCCAGGTTTTCCGATGGCACGCCCTGGCCATGGTCTCGCACTTTAAGCAGCACCCATTGTTCGCGCTCGCGGGCGGCAATGTCGATGCGGGCAATGCCATCCAGAGTTGATTTACCGTAGCGGCGGGCGTTCTCCACCAGGTTGCCAATCACGCGGCCAAGCTCCACTTCGTCGGCCAGCACCAGGATGTTGGGCGGTACGTCGAGTTTCACATTCAGGTCGGGGTCGTCTTTGACCGAATAAACGCAAGCTTCAATCACGTCGTTGAGCCGCACCGGGCTGAGTTCAACGTCGTCGGGCCGCGCGTAATCGAGAAATTTGTCGATCACCGAATCGAGCTGTTCGATGTCGGCGGCCATGTGCGCGCGGGCCTCGCTGTCGGCCACGCTCATTTCGGTCTCCAGGCGCAGACGGGCCAGCGGCGTGCGCAGGTCGTGTGAAATGCCGGCCAGCATGATGGCGCGGTCCTGGTCGATTTTGGAAAGTTTTTCCGCCATTCGATTGAAGCCGATGTTCACTTCGCGGATTTCGCTGGTACTGACCTGTTCGTCCAGTCCCGCGCTTAAATCACCCTCGCGCACCCGGCTGGCGGCAAAGGAGAGGTTTTTCAGCGGGCGGTTGATGAGGCGTGCGATCAACGCGGCGCCAGCCAGCGAGAGGGCCCCGGCGGTAATCAGCCAGATCATCCAGGTGGCGCCGGTGGCCGGGGCAAATCGGGCGCGGTCAGTTTGCATCCAGTAGCGGTCCTCCTGGATGGAGAAGCCGACCCAGAGGCCATCTTCGCCGTTGACATTGTTGGCTACCAGGGTGCCCGGGCCGAGCCGTCGCTCAAGCTCACGGGCAATGCGCTGGCTCAAATCATCCGTATCAAAGGGTTCAAATTTGTCAGCAGGTTCGCGCGGAAAAATGCGCACACCCTCCTGTTCGGTCATGGTTTTGATCAGGGACACGCGGGCAATGGCATCCGAGTGGATCAGCGCAGCCCGGCTCAGATTGACGAGCGACGCGATCTGCTGGGCGGTCTGCACCGCCCGGGGTTCCAGTTCCAGCGAGCGCAGGGTTTGCAACCATGCGGCGATGCTGCCCAGCAACAGCAGCGCGAGCATAAAAAACGTGCGCCAGAAAAGGCTGAAACCCCTGCGCCGGCGCGCGCGCAGCGGCGCGGGCGCGGTTTCCAGCGGCATCATGCCGCTGTCATCTATCGGTGGCAGGACTTTGGCGTGCAATCGGGGTCAGTGGGTTGAAATGAGCCCAACGGGATCAGGCCGCCAATTGTCGCGTTTCGGCCGCGCCATCGGGAACAAAAACATAACCCACCCCCCACACGGTCTGTATATAACGCGGCGAGGCGGCGTCTATTTCCACCAGCTTGCGCAGGCGGGAAACTTGTACATCCAGACTGCGGTCAAAGGGTTCAAACTCGCGGCCACGAGCCAGCTGCGCCAATTTTTCCCGAGACAGCGGCTGGCGCGGATGACGAACCAGCGCCTTCAGCATGGAAAACTCACCGGTGGTCAGGGGCAGCTCAATGCCGGATTTATGCAAGGTGCGGGCGCCCAGGTCAAACGAAAACGGACCGAACTGCACGGTTTCGTTGTCGCTGGAAGGAGCGCCGGGCGCCTCGATTGCAGGGCGGCGTCTCAACACGGCGTGAATGCGCGCCAGCAATTCACGCGGGTTGAAGGGTTTGCTCAAATAGTCATCGGCACCGACTTCAAGACCAACGATGCGGTCCACATCTTCACCTTTGGCGGTGAGCATGATGATCGGGGTGCGATCGTTGGCGGAGCGCAGGCGCCGGCAAATGGAGAGGCCGTCTTCTCCTGGCATCATCAAATCCAGAACGATCAGGTCAACCGTTTCCCGCAGCAAAATGCGGTTCAGGGCCTTGCTGTCTTCCGCCTGAAAAACCTCAAAACCCTCCTGGGCAAGGTAGCGACGAAGCAGGTCGCGGATGCGGGCGTCATCATCGACGACGAGGATCTTGTCAGTCCGGCTGGCGATTTGGTTCATAAACTCCCTCAAAATATGTAACAGAGCCTATTTTGCGGGTCAAAGTTGCGTCTTTTCATTGTTTATTGGTGGGTTTGACAGTATGTTACAAATGTTGCCACAAGACTGAAATATCCTGCTTCCTGCCTGTCTACGCAGGGGTCGAATAATGCGTTATCTTGCGAGTATGAACCTGGTTGCTGTCTCGTCGCTGATTTTTCTGGTGCTTGCGCCGGGGATTGGTGCCGCCCAACCGACGGTCGCGGCGCAGGCCAACTTCAATGGTTCGGCGGGGCAGGGCGCCGAGGGGGGCTCGCTGTTGCCAGCAACGGCCGCAATGTCCAATGCCAAACCCATCGCCGTGAATGACTTGCGCTCGGTGCTGCAACTGCAAAAGGCGCGTCAGTCCGATGCCCTGCCAGCGGAGCGCCAACTCTCAACGCAGGAGCGCAACGAACTGCGCCAACAACTTCGCCAGCAACGCGACGCCATGTCGGTGTCGAATTGATCGCCCAAACCGTTCTCAATTTCCGGAGGATTCCCTTGAATGCCATCAAAGCAGTGGTTGTTTGCGCGCTCGTTTTGTCTGCCGCGGCCATTCGCGCGCAGCAAAACGTACCGTCGCCGCCGCAAAATGTGGTGCAGTTGTCGGCCAGCGGATCGGTGGAGGTTCAGCAAGACCTGATTTCAATCAGCATGAGTACCACACGCGAAGGTGCCGACGCGGGCGCCGTGCAAAACCAGCTCAAAGTGGCCCTGGACGCGGCTCTGACTGAGGCCAAAAAAGCGGCGCAGTCGGGTCAACTCGACGTGCGCACTGGCAATTTCAGCATTTATCCGCGCTACGGCCGCGATGGCAAGATCACTGCTTGGCAGGGGTCAGCCGAAATGGTGATGGAAGGGCGGGATTTCGCCCGCATCAGCGCCACTGCCGGAAAGGTTCAGACGCTCACACTGGGCAACGTAGGTTTTGGCCTGTCGCGCGAACAGCGGGCCAAAGTCGAAGGTGATGCCCAGGCACAGGCCATCGATCGATTCAAGGCGAAGGCCGACGGGATTGCGAAGTCCTTTGGGTTCAATTCCTACAGTTTGCGCGAAGTGTCCGTCAACGCGAACGACCAGGGTTTCGTGCCCCGCCCGCGCGTGATGGCCATGGAAGCCCGCGCCGCTGCATCAGACGCGCCAGTGCCGGTGGAGGCAGGGCGCAGCACGGTACTGGTGACTGTGGCTGGATCCGTGCAACTGAAATAACTAGACCGATTTGCGCGGTTTTACCGCGCAGCCCACGCCATGCCGCGTTGAAGAATGGCGCGCATCTGCGGGTGGTCAAACTCCGTCGCGACATGGCCCAGGGCGCTGTAAAAAACCCGGCCCATGCCGTACCGGCGTTTCCAGACCACCGGCATCGTGACACCTTTTGTCCAACTGGCGTGTTCGCCGCTGAACGTCGTGGTGGCCAGAACCTCGTTGGCAGGGTCCACGTGCATGTAGTACTGCTCTGAGCGGTAGTCAAAATCGGCCAGACCCTGCATCACCGGGTCATCCGGCCGGGTGATGTTGACGCGGTAGTCGATCACATTGCCGGGGTGCGCCACCCATTGGCCGCCGGTCATGAACTGGTAGCTTACGCTGTCGCGAAACGCATCGCACAGGCCGCCATGAAAACCGGCCAGGCCCACGCCGCCCTGCACAGCGCCCGTGAGTTTGCCGACAGCCTCTTTCGAAATGGTGGATTGCGTGATGATGGGCGCGATCAAGGCCAGACGGCTTAGATCGACGCGCTCAAACACCTTGTTTGAGCCGTCACCATAAAGCTCCACTTGGACAGCAAAGCCTTCGGCTTGCAGCATCGCGGCCACGATGGCCGCGCATTGTTCGGGCTGGTGTCCGGGCCAGCCGCCCCAGACGATCAAGGCTTGTCGCATCGGTATTCCTCTTTGAAAGTGGCGCAGTTAACATGCGCGTGCAAGCACAGGAGCCAAGCATTGTGACACCCGCTAAATCCACAGAATCCACTGCCAGTTTGACACTTTCAAGCCTTCGACTTGCGCCCTTCAATCTGGGCGGCAAGGACATCGAATGGGTGCAGGCCACCCTGGCGCGCCTGCAAGCGCGCCAGCGCCTGGCCCAGCTTTTCAACGTGATGTTGCGTCCGCAAAGCCCCGAGGATTTTGCAGCCGTTGTTGCCGAAGAGCCGGGCGGTTTCACACTGATGCTGTTTGACGGGCTGGAAGCCGGGCTGGCGCGTGCCCAAGCCTTGCGGGCGGCAAGCCCGGTCCCCCCGCTGGTCAGTGCCGACGTGGAAGGCGGCGCCATCAGCCTGGCCGGCTGCACACCCATGAACAACCAATTGGGCATGGCGGCGATGGATTCGGTGCCGCTGTACGAACAGGCGCTTGGGGTGATGGCGGCCGAGGCCAAAGCGCTTGGCATCAACTGGTCGTTCACACCGGTGGTGGACATCAACGCCGAATTCCGCAGCGCCATTGTGGCCACCCGCTCTTTCGGTTCAGACCTGGCGCGCATTGAGACGCTGGCGCGCGCCCACGTTCGTGTGATGCAGGGGCAGGGCATCGCTGCCACCGCCAAACATTGGCCTGGCGAAGGTTTTGACGCTCGTGACCAGCACCTGGTCACGACGGTCAACCCGCTGTCCATGGCCGACTGGCACGCCCGGTTCGGGCGCCTGTACAAGGCTTTGATCAAGGACGGTGTGATGAGCATCATGTCGGCCCACATCGCCTTGCCGGCCTATGCGCAGGGGCACGGTGTCTCGGACCTGGAAACCTGCCGACCTGCGTCTGTCTCCAGGCTGCTCAATACCCAACTGCTGCGGGGGGAGCTTGGCTTCAACGGCCTGATCACCTCAGACGCCACCACCATGGGTGGTCTGGCCAGCTGGGGTCCACGCGGGCAGGTGGCGCCTGAGGTGATCGAAAACGGCTGCGACATGGTGCTGTTCACGCGCGATTTGAAGGCCGATCTGGGCCACATGGAGGCTGCGCTGAAAGACGGGCGACTCTCGCAGGCCCGGGTGGAGGAGGCCCTGATCCGCGTGCTGGGCCTCAAGGCGGCTTTGGGTCTGCATCGCAAGGCACAAGGCAGCGTTTCAGTTGCGCAGGCTTCAGAAAAGCTCAAGACGCCTAGCCATCTGGCCGTGAGCGAGGCGGTGGCCGCTGCCAGCCCGACTTTGGTGAAAGACGTGCAGCGCCTGCTGCCACTGTCTGCGCAACGCCACCGCCGCGTGGTCTTGGTCACCGAGCCGCATCGCAGCGGATTTGCTCATCTGCCGCCACCGGCCTTGATCTTTGGCGGGTTGTTGGCCGGGCGCGGGTTTGAGGTCAGCAACTACAGCGCCGACCAGCCGCCTGCCGTGGGCAAGACCGATCTGGTGATCTTCCTGCTGGCGCAGGAATCCTTGCTCAACAAGTCAAACATCTACCTCGATTGGGCGGCGCTGCTGGGTCCGGTTGAGCGGGCCATGGCCCGCGATTGGCATGAAATCCCGACCCTGCTGGTGTCGTTCGGCCAGCCGTACTACCTGTACGACGCCCCGCGCATGCCCTGTGTTGTCAACGCCTATACGGCGACGGAACCTGTCCAGCGGGCCGTGGTGCGCAAATTGTTGGGTGATGAGCCCTTCACCGGTGTGAGCCCGGTGGACGCCTTTTGCGGCCTGCCAGATGCACGGTATTGAGACGGGACGCTGTGGCGGGACAGTGAGGCGCAACGGCGCAGCGCTGGACGCGTCAGGCCGACTGCCGCAACAGCAAGGTATGCGCCAGCGTGCGTGATTGGGGCCGGCCACCGGCCATCAGTTCCAGCAGGATTTCCGTCGCCGCGCAGCCCAGTTCCGCCATGGGCTGGCCCACGGTGGTGAGGGCCGGTTCAAACACTTCGGCGATGGGCACATTGTCAAACCCGATCACCGCCACGTCATCCGGTACGCGGCGGCCCGCCTTGATGAAGGTCTTGATGGCGCCGATTGCCAGTGTGTCTGACACGGCAAAAACGGCAGTGGGCGGAGCAGGTTGCGCCAGCAGCACCGCCGCTGCGGCAATGCCGTGGGCGTAGTCGGTGTGCCGGGCGATCTGGATCAGGCCGGGGTCGATGGCGATGCCCGCCCGTTCCAGCGCGGCAACATACCCCTCATGGCGCTTCTTGGCCCACTGGTAGGTTTCGTCGGCCGATATCAGGCCAATCCGCCGGTGCCCCTGGTTGATCAGGTATTGAACTGCGTCAACCGCCGCCTGCCGGTGGTCAATGCTCACATAGGGAACACCGCTGTAGGGCGCCGGCTCCGAACAGGCCACCCAGCTCAGGTGTTTCATTTCCTGCATGACCTGCGCGTCGCCGTCGATCCGCGCCAGGCTGATCACACCGTCTGCCAGCTTGTTGTGCAGCATCTCCAAAGCCGCCGGATTTCCCGCCCAGCTCGGCGGGGCAGCAGCCAACACGATGTTGTACCCGCGCTGGCGTGTCACAGACTCGATGCCCTGCACAATTTCAGAGTAGTAGGGGTTGGTGAAATCGGGCACCAATACCAAAAGCAGGCGGCTTTCAGCTTTGCGCAGGCTGCGCCCGAATGCGTTGGCGCGGTAACCCAGCTCTTCCACCGCCGCCAGCACCCGCTGGCGCGTCGCAAAATTCACAGGCTTGCTGTCATTGAGCACCCGCGACACTGTGGCGATGGAGACACCGGCCAGTGTCGCTACGGAATTGATGGAACCTGGTTTGGCCATGAAGCAAGCTCTTTGAGCGAAAGTTTTCCCATTATCGGGAAAATATTTTCCCGTGTTCGTGAAATGGTTACTCTGAGCCGACGGCGGTGGAACCTCTGACAAGTAGTTTTCCAAATGAATTAATTGGTGCAGGGTTTGTACTAGCTGCACTGGCAATGGGAAATCGTTTACATTTTTGGCGTTTTTCTACCTCATCATTTGACCCGGAGAACCTCATGAAATTGCGCAATTTGATTCGGCCCATCGCTGCCGCCGCGATGCTCACCGTGGCCCTGGCCTCACACGCACAGCAAAACCGCGCGGAAGTCATGCATTGGTGGACTTCGGGCGGTGAGTCTGCGGCGCTCAAGGTGTTCGCGGACCAATATGCCAAGGCGGGCGGCACCTGGGTGGATACCGCGATTGCCGGTGGTCCGGCGGCGCGGGCTGCGATGATCAGCCGGGTTACCGGTGGAAAACCGCCAACGGCCATGCAATTCAATACCGGCAAGCAGTTTGACGAGTTGGTCGAGGGCGGCTTGGTCACGGATCTGGACGACGTTGCCAAAGCAGGCAACTGGAAAGCGGTTGTGCCTGGCGTCTTCATGAACGCCATTACCCGCAACGGGAAAGTCTATGCGGTGCCGGTCAATATCCACGGCCAGAACTGGCTGTTTTTCAACACGGCCGTCATGCAGAAGGCGGGCGCCAAGGTGCCGACCAATTTTGAGGAATTGCTTGACGCGCTTGAAAAAATCAAGGCCACGGGCGTGGTGCCACTGGCGTTTGGCGGCGCCAAAAACTGGGAAAACCTGCTGTTCAACACGACACTGGTGGCCACTGGCGGGCGTGAGCTGTTTACCAATGTCTATGCCAAGCGTGACGAAAATGCCGTGAAAAGCCCCGCCTTCAAGAAAGCCGCTGAAAATTACATCGCCCTGCGCAAATACATTGATGCGGGCAGCCCGGGGCGTCCCTGGAATGACGCCACTTCCATGGTGATTTCCGGCAAAGCCGGTATGCAGTTCATGGGTGACTGGGCCAAAGGCGAGTTCATTGCCGCCGGCCTCACCCCAGGCAAAGAGTATGGCTGTGCTGTGGTGGGACAGGGCTACATGATGGGCGGGGACGTGTTTGCGTTTGCCAAGGTCAAAGACCCGGCGGAACAGGCCGCCCAAAAACTGTTGGCCAAGGTGTTGATCGACCCGGAGACCCAGATCAAGTTCAATGCCAAAAAAGGCTCCATTCCCGTGCGCACCGACGTGGACGGCTCGTCGCTTGATGCGTGCGCCCAGCAGGGCATGAAACTGGTGAAAGACGCCGACCGCCAGGTGCCCGACGTGAACCTGGTGGCGCCTCCCGCTTTGGTGGGCGCAGTGACGGACGTGATTTCCGAGTTCTGGAACAAGCCTGATGGCCTCAAGGTGGACGGTTTCATTGCGAAATTCGCGCAAACCCTGAAGTCAACCATTTGACCGTTACGACACCCTAGCCTGATTCGCGCTTGCGCCAGCGCCAGCCTCGCCGTGGCTGGCGTTGGGTGTTGGCGCAAGGTGCCACCCCATGTCCGCTTCCCGTACTTTGCGCAATGTGCCCGCCGCATTCGCCATGGCTCCTGCGGCTTTGGTGGTGCTGGTGGTTTACGTCGGCTGCGTGTTGTGGTCGGTGTGGATTTCAATGACCAATTCCCGCATCCTGCCCAACACCAACTTCATCGGCCTGCGGCAGTACGAGTCGCTTTTTTCCAATAGCCGCTGGGACATCTCGGTCCTCAACCTGGCCTTGTTTGGCCTGTTTTTTCTGGCGATTGCAATTGCACTTGGCTTTTTGCTGGCCATCTTGATCGACCAGCGCGTACGCTTTGAAAGCGTTTTCCGGTCGATTTTTCTTTACGCCTACTCCATGTCCTTCATCGTGACCGGGCTGGTCTGGCACTGGCTGCTCAACCCGACGCTGGGCATCCAGCAATTGGTGCGCAACCAGGGGTTTGAAAATTTCAAGTTTGACTGGATCGTGGATCAGGACCGGGTTATCTACACGGTTGTCGCTGCGGCTGTCTGGCATGGCTCAGGCTTGGTCATGGCCATAGCGCTGGCGGGTTTGCGCGGCATTGACGAAGACATCTGGAAAGCCGCGCGCATTGACGGCATCCCGACATGGCGCACCTACGTGTCGATTGTGCTGCCCATGCTCAAAGCCACGTTCGCTACCTGTTTTGTGTTGCTGTCGATTGGGGTGGTGCGTTTGTATGACCTGGTGGTGGCGCTCACAGGCGGCGGCCCTGGAAATGCCTCTGAAGTCCCTGCCAAATTTGTCATGGACCATTTGTTTGAACGCCAGAATATCGGCATGGCCACTGCGGCAAGCACTGTGATGCTGATCACGGTACTGGCAGTGATCGCCCCCTGGCTCTACATGCAGCGCCGGCGCAGCGGGAATGGGGCCAACACATGAGTGCCGACGCCAGGGCCGGCGCAGCCATCAATGTCCCGCAAGGCCCCAGGCGGCAGCGCATCACGTGGCCGCGCGTCGTGGTTTATGGCACCTTGATTTTGGCTGCTTTGACAGTGCTGGTGCCGCTGTACGTGATGATCGTCACCTCGCTCAAGCCGATGAGTGAAATCCGGCTTGGCAACATTCTGGCGCTGCCGACCGTGCCCACAGTGGATGCCTGGGTCGCGGCCTGGACTTCGGCTTGCACCGGACTGACCTGCAATGGCATCCGCGTCGGGTTCTGGAATTCGGCCTTCATCTTGATACCGAGCGTGCTTGTTTCCATTGCTGTAGGGGCCATCAATGGGTATGCCCTTGCGTTCTGGCGCTTGCCCGGTTCCGGCATCCTGTTCGGCGCGTTGCTGGTGGGCGCCTTCATTCCTTACCCTGTCTTTGTTTACCCCTTGGTGCGCATTTTCGCCTGGCTCGGCATCTATGGCACCTTGCCGGGCATTGTGCTGATTCACACGATTTTTGGTTTGCCGGTGATGACCATTTTGTTCCGCAACTATTACCAATCCTTGCCGCAAGAGCTGTTCAAGGCGGCGCGGGTTGACGGCGCCGGCTTTGTCCGGGTGTTTGTGTCGATCATGCTGCCGATGTCCACCCCGATCCTGATCGTGGCAGTGATCCTGCAAGTCACTGGCATCTGGAACGATTTTCTGCTCGGCCTGATTTTTGCCGGCCGCGACAACATGCCGATGACGGTGCAGCTCAACAATGTTGTCAATTCTTCGCAGGGCGAGCGCAATTACAACGTTGAAATGGCGGCCACCCTGTTGACCGCCCTGGTGCCCTTGTTCGTCTACTTTGTGTCGGGCAAATGGTTTGTGCGCGGCATTGCGGCGGGTGCTGTGAAGTCCTGAAGAATGAACTTGAAAAGACTGGGCAATCCATGACCCTCCGGCCTTCCAACGTTTCGGTGCGCGGCCTCGACATCTCGTTTGGCAATGTGCACGTGCTGAAAAACCTGAGCATCGAAGTCGGGCAGAGCGAGTTTTTGGTGCTGCTTGGGCCGTCGGGCTG
Organism: Rhodoferax sp.; assembly: GCA_031379255.1. Classification (GTDB taxonomy): domain Bacteria; phylum Pseudomonadota; class Gammaproteobacteria; order Burkholderiales; family Burkholderiaceae_C; genus JANYCG01. Next base: position 13,184 of record JANNEZ010000269.1, read on the forward strand.
TGGCAAATCCACGTTGTTGAACGCAATTGCAGGGTTGATGGACATCAACAAGGGCCAGATCTGGATTGGCGGCAACAACGTCACCTGGAGTGAGCCCAAAGACCGCGGCATTGCCATGGTGTTCCAGTCTTACGCCTTGTACCCCCACATGACAGTGCGCAACAACCTGAGCTTTGGTTTGAAGGTTGCAGGGGCCGCTACTGAAGAAATCGAGCGGCGTGTCGCGGTGGCCGCCGACATGCTGCGCCTGACCGAACTGCTCGAACGCAAACCTGCGCATTTGTCCGGTGGCCAGCGTCAAAGGGTTGCCATCGGTCGGGCGCTGGTGCGCGAAGCGCCGGTATTCCTGTTTGATGAACCGCTGTCGAACCTCGATGCCCAATTGCGCGCCGAACTGAGGGTGGAAATCAAGCGTCTGCACCAGCGCATTGGTGCCACCATGATCTATGTGACACACGACCAGATCGAGGCGCTCACACTGGCGGACCGCATCGCGGTGATGCAGGGCGGCATCATCCAGCAGCTTGATACGCCGCAGAATGTGTACTCCAAGCCAGCCAACCGTTTTGTCGCAGCATTCGTGGGATCGCCGGCGATGAACTTTGTGGACGGCACGCTCGTCCTTGACGCGGGTCTTCCGCTGCTTGACCTGGGCGGCGTGAAGATGCCTGTTGACGGGTATGAGTTTTCATCACCACCGGTTGACGGGCTGGCCGTGACGCTGGGCATCCGCCCCGAACACCTGGAGATACAAGCGCAAAACCAGCCGGGCGGTGCCCGAGGGCCTGCGTCGGTTGTGGAAATGATCGAACCCATGGGCGCAGAAAGCCTGGTTTGGTCACGCCTGGGCAATGCGGCAGTGTCTGCCCGGATATCCAGTGAGCGCACCATGCAACTCAATGAACCCATCAGCCTGCACCTGCCCGTGCGGCGCCTGTCGCTGTTTGACACAGCCAGCGGCAAGCGCATTTGAAACCCATCCCATCGATTTATCCAGATTCCTCATGAAAGCCAACGAGTCCATATCCATCCAGTTGTATTCGACCCGCCTGATCGAGCCGCTTGAGGCGCAGTTTGACCTGATCAAGGCGCAGGGCCTGAGCAATGTGGAGCCCTGGGGCGGCCTGCTTGCCGACACTGCGCGGCTCAAAGACAACCTGCAGCGTTGCGGCATGAAGGCGCCCAGCATCCACGTGGGGGTGCCGTCCCTGCGCGCGGATGCGCTCGGTGTTGCCCGCGCTTGCCGCGACTTGGGCATTGCCACGCTGTATGCGCCAGCGCCACCACCCGATGAGCGCAACATGGATCTGGCCCTGTGGAAAAACTTCGCCAGGGAATTGGCCGGCTTCGGCAAAGTGGTCGCCGCAGAGGGTTTGCGTTTCGGCTGGCACAACCACCACTGGGAATTTGCCGCAACAGCAGACGGCACCTTGCCAATGGATGTGTTGCTGGCCGAAGTGCCCGACATGGTGTGGGAGGTTGACCTGGCCTGGGTGGTGCGCGGCAGCGCCGACCCCTTGGCGTGGTTGGCGCGTCACAGCGCCCGCATCGACACCTGCCACATCAAGGACCTGGCGCGGCCTGGCGAATGTGTAGACGAGGACGGCTGGGCCGACGTGGGCCATGGCACCATGAATTGGGCCCAATTGTTGCCCGCCATGCGCGCGATTGGCGTGAATCTGTTTGTGCTGGAGCACGACAAACCTTCAGACGCAGCGCGTTTTGTCCGCCGCTCAATGGCCACGCTCAACACCTGGAATTGACTGTCAGACCATGAAAACACTCGGCGTTGGCGTCATCGGTTGTGGCGTGATCAGTGGCATTTACATGCGCAACATGCCTTTTTTCAATGGCGTGAGCCTGAAGGCCTGCGCTGATGTGCGGCCTGAATCTGCGCAGGCACAGGCCAAAGAATATGGCATTGAAGCGCTGGGCGTAGAGGCCATGCTGGCTCGCAAAGATATCGATTTGATCGTCAATCTCACGGTGCCCAATGCGCACTTTTCCGTCGGGATGGCTGCACTAGAAGCTGGCAAACACGTCTTTTCTGAAAAGCCCCTGTGCGTCAGCCCCGCAGAAGCCAGGCAAATGGTTTCGCTTGCGCAGGCGCGCAAACTGCTGGTGGGTGGCGCCCCTGACACCTTTTTGGGAGCTGGTGGACGCTTGGCGCGGCAGATTGTGGATTCCAATGCCATCGGCCGTGTGATCGCAGGCAGCATTTTTCTGATGTCACGCGGCCCCGAAAGTTGGCACCCGGACCCCGGGTTTTTCTACCAGCCTGGGGGTGGCCCCGTGCTCGACATGGCGCCTTATTATTTGGCGGCGCTGGTGAATCTGATTGGGCCCATCACACGGGTGCAGGCTCGAGCGACAAAAGGCTTTGCCGAGCGAGTGGTCGGCGCACCGGGTCCCAAAAACGGCAGCCGTATCGCGGTTGAGGTACCCACTACCGTGATGGCGGCGCTGACCTCAGCCAGCGGTGCCGAGATCAATTTCAACATGAGTTGGGACGTGTGGGCGCATGGCCACCTGCCCATTGAGTTGTATGGCAGCGAGGGTTCCCTGCGTGTGCCAGACCCGAACTTTTACGACGGTGTGGTTCATGTGACTCAACGCGGCGGCGACTGGCAGGAGCGCGACTCAGCCAGCATGTTGTACGGAAAACCAAATTACCGCGCGCCAGCCTGGCCCGCCAGCCGGCCAGACCGGGCCAATTACCGGTGCCTGGGCATTGCTGAAATGGCCAGCAGCATTTTGAATGGCACCCCGCACCGCTCCAGCGGACAACTCGCGTCGCACGTTCTGGACGTGATGGATGCGATTCTGGAATCAGGCGAAGAAGGCCGCCCCATCACGGTGGAAGCCCCCGCCAGCCAGCCTGCAGTTTTGCAGGAAGCCGACGCAGCCGGTTTGTGGCGCGGCAGTTGACCGCGTTTCAGGCTCCCGCAGGCGACGGTGCGGCATCGGCCATCGGGCTTGCCAGGTAGGCGCGTTCACGGTACTCAAAATAGTCAAAATCGGCGTGCAGGCCGGTGCCTGCCATGTCCTGGCAGGCCATGCCCACAAATGCACCGGTGAAATTGGCCGTGCCGGGCAGGGCGGCTTCGTCAGAGAGGATGCTTGCGTCAAACACCTGTGGCAGCCAGATCCAGGCCGCCGCGCCTTTCAGGCGGTAGGCAAACAGCAGGCGCTCCATGTCCACTTCAACCCGCAACTGCACCGGGACGCCAGTTGCAATTGCAATGGGCGCCGTGAAGGCGTCGGCGCTCATGTGGTTGGGCAATGCGGACATCACGCGCAGGTGTTTGCCCAGCATGTCGTCGTGCGAGATGTACAGGTAGTGGAATTTCGCCGCGCCGTAATAACAGACCAGACCGGCTTGCTGCTGAAAGTGTTCGGGCTCAAATTCAAGCACCGTCCGGGCGCTGTAGCAGTGCGCTTGCTGGCGCCGTGCCACCAGTGATTGCCGGAATGGACTGCCAATGGTTTCGCGCCCAAACAGGCGCAAGTGACCGGGGCGCGACGTCAGGCTGAAAATCTCCTGGGGGAAGGGCGTGCGCAGCCACTGGAAATCAATCGGCAATTGCGCGTCGTCAAAATCTGTTCTGGGAGGCGCGGGCTCAAACCGGTGCTCGGCCAGCCTTGGCCCTTCAACCTCCAGTTCGGGAGCGCCCCGTCCGTCCGTTGTGCGCAACCAGTTGTCAACGCCCCAGACCATGGGCTGAATGGCGGTTTCGCGCCCGAGTGTGCAGGTGCCCCGGTTGGGCAGCGGCCTGCCGCACAGGTACACCATGAAGGTTTTTCCGTCCTGTGTTTCCACCAGATCGGCGTGGCCCGCACGTTGCAGTGGTGAATCGGGGCGGGTACGCGAACTGAGGATGTATTTGTCAGGGTGCAACTCATAAGGCCCGTCAATATTGCGCGAACGGGCCATCGTTACGGCGTGGCCCCACCCAGTGCCACCCTCGGCTGTGATCAGATAGTAAAACTCGTTGCGTTTGTAAAGGTGGGGCGCTTCGGTCAACCCGATGTCGGTGCCCTTGAAGATGTTCACCCTTTCGCCGATCAGCTTTTGCGAATGCACCGAATACTCCTGCATGACGATGCCGGCAAATCGGTTCTGGCCAGGCCGGTGGTCCCACAACTGGTTCACAAACCATTTGCGACCGTCTTCGTCGTGGAACAGTGACGGGTCAAATCCGCTGCTGTTCAGGTGCACCGGGTCTGACCAGTCGCCGTCGATGGTGTCGCAGGCGACCAGGTAGTTGTGGAAATCCCGCAGCGACGCGCCACCCGAGGCCCCGCTGGTCGAAGTACGGCCATAACGCTTGACGTCGGTGTAGATCAGCCAGAACTTGCCGTCCGCATAGGAGAGGCAGGGCGCCCAGACGCCACAGGAGTCCGGGTTGCCGAGCATGTTGAGCTGGCTGGCGCGACGGAGCGGCCGGGTAATCAGCCGCCAGTTCTTCAGGTCGCGTGAATGGTGGATTTGCACGCCGGGGAACCACTCGAAGGTGGAGGTGGCGATGAAATAGTCGTCACCCACGCGAACGATGGAAGAGTCCGGGTTGAAGCCCCTGAGGATGGGGTTCTGGATCTTCATGGCGAACTCCCTGTGGGTGTTTTGTGACCTATTGGGCAACCCAGCCGCCGTCCATGTTCCATGCAGCGCCGCGGACATTGCCAGCAGCGGCGGAGCAGAAAAATACCGCTAGTTCGCCGATCTCGTCGGGAGTAGAAAATTGCAACGAAGGCATTTTTTCCTTCAATAATTGTTCCGTTGCCGCCTGCATCGATATGCCTTGGGCAACCACTTTGGCGTCGAGCTGCTTTTGCACAATCGGCGTGAGCACCCAGCCTGGGCAAATGGCGTTGCAGGTGATGCCCGTCGTCGCAGTCTCCAGGCCCGTGACTTTTGTCAGGCCCACAATGCCGTGTTTGGCCGCCACATAGGCCGATTTTTCTGGCGAGGCGACCAGGCCGTGGGCCGAGGCAACGTTGATGATGCGGCCCCAGTTGGCCTGTTTCATGCCAGGCAGCGCCAGCCGGGTCGTCAAAAAGGCGCTGGTCAGGTTGATGGCAATCACGGCGTCCCATTTGTCGATGGGGAAGTCTTCTATTTTGGCGACATGCTGGATGCCTGCGTTGTTGACCAGCACGTCCACTCGCCCGCCCTGCGTGCCGAATTGAGCGGCAGCGAAAGCCATCATGTCGGCAATTTCTGCGGGTTTGCTCATGTCGGCGCCGTGATAGGCCACCTTGACGCCAAACGCCACTCCGGCGGCGGCGATTTCGGTTTTCGGTCCTTCAACATCGCCAAAACCGTTCATCACAATGTTGGCGCCCTGGCGCGCCAGGGCTTTGGCGATGCCCAGGCCGATGCCACTGGTGGAGCCGGTGACCAGGGCGGTCTTGCCATTGAGGATGGGTGCTGACATGGGTTCTCCAAAGAAAAAGGGATGGCGCAAAAAAGATGGAATCGAGGGGGTGAATTACGATAGGGGCAGAAGCCTGATACACCGAATTCACGTCAATTATCCAGATATCGAATCCGCCATGACCGAACCTGCCCTTCATTTTGTCGATTGCCCCGAACCCGCCGGTGGCCCCGGTGCCACACACCGCATGGCGTATTGGCAATGGGGCAACCCGGCCGCGTCGCATGTGATCGTGTGTGCGCATGGCCTGTCCCGCCAGGGACGCGACTTTGATGTGCTGGCGCAGGCGCTGGTGGCCCAGGCCCAAAAGTCCGGGGGTGACGGCGTGCAAGTGGTCTGCCCCGACGTGGTGGGGCGCGGCCAGAGCGACTGGCTGAAGGACCCCATGGGTTACCAAATCCCCAACTATGCCGCGGACATGCTGGCCCTGCTGGCTAAATTGAACCCAAAGCGGCTGGACTGGATCGGCACCAGCATGGGTGGCCTGATCGGCATGATCATCGCCGGCCAGCCCGGCCTGACTTTGCCAGCGCCGGTGTACAGGCTGGTATTGAACGACGTGGGGCCTGTCATTCAGTGGGACGCGATCAAGCGCATTGGCCTGTACCTGGGCAACGCGCCGCGTTTTGCCTCGCTGGAACAGGCCGCTACGGCCATGTGGGCCATTTCCACCGGCTTCGGCCCGCACACGCCCGGGCAATGGCTGGCGTTGTCGCGACACATGGTCAAGGCGGCAGGCGCTGCTGCAGACGGCAACGCGGATGCAGTCGTGTTGCATTACGACCCGGCCATCGCCATGCCCTTCAAAGCCATTACCCGTGAGGCCGCCGCTGCTGGCGAGGCCGCAGTCTGGCAGCTCTACGACAACATCAAGGCCAAAACCCTGCTGTTGCGTGGGGCCGAGTCCGATGTGCTTTCGCCGGCCACCACCGCCAGCATGCTCGCGCGTGGGCCCAAGCCGCGCCTGGTCGAGTTCACAGGCGTGGGCCATGCGCCCACTCTGATCGCCGCCGACCAGGTGCAGGCCGTGCTGGATTTCATCTTCGCCTGATGCCCGCCGGATGAAGAGCCTGAGCCCGCATGCCAACGAGCCGGCGCTGCGCCCGGAGCTGCTGGCGGCCACCTCGTCGATTGCGCCCGAACAGCGCAACGCGCTGGCCCGCGCCCGCGCTTTTGCCGAGCCGCTGATCGCCACGGAACAACTCGACACCGGTGAAAACACGCTGGCCCATGCCGACGCCGTGGCGGCCATTTTGCGGACCATTGGCAGCTCACCCGAGATGCAGGCCGGCGCTTACCTGGTGTACGCCTGCGAATACCTGAACAAGCCGCAGGATGTGATTGCCAAAGCCTTTGGCGACAACTTTGCCGCGCTGGCGCTGGAGACCAACAAGCTGGTGAAGGTGCAGCGGCAGGCGCGCGCTGTGGCCGCGGCTTCAGGCAAAACACAGGTGCCGATGGCGCAAACCGCCGCCGTGCAGGTGGAGAACGTGCGCAAGATGCTGCTGGCCTTCTCGCGCGACCTGCGGGTGGTCTTGCTGCGCTTGGCCTCGCGCCTGCAAACACTGCGGCACTTTGCCGCCACCAAGCTGCCGGTGCCGCCCGCGATTGCCCGTGAAGCGCTGCAGGTGTTTGCGCCGCTGGCCAATCGCCTGGGCATTTGGGAGATCAAGTGGGAAATGGAGGACCTGGCGTTTCGTTTCCTGGAACCTGAGGTCTACCGCCAGGTGGCGCGCCAGCTCGATGAAAAACGCGCCGGGCGCGAGCTCAAGGTGCAGCAGTTGCGCGAGCGCATTGAACGGGACCTGGCCGGCGAGGGCATTGCCTGCACGGTACAGGGCCGACCCAAACACATTTACAGCATTGTCAAAAAAATGCGCGGCAAAAGCCTGGGCTTCGGGCAGGTGTATGACATCCGGGCGCTGCGCATTGTGGTGGCCACAGCGGCCGACTGTTACGCCGCGCTGAGTTGGGCGCACAGCCATTTCCAGCCGATTGTGGAAGAGTTTGACGACTACATTGCCAAGCCCAAAAGCAATGGCTACCAGTCGCTGCACACGGTTGTGCGCGACGACTCGGCCCGCCCGATCGAAATCCAGATCCGCACCCAGGCCATGCACGACCACGCCGAGCATGGTGTGGCCGCCCACTGGGCGTACAAGGAGGCAGGTGTCAAAGGTTATGCAGGGGTGACAGCCGACGGTGGCTATGACGCCAAAATCGCGGTATTGCGCCAGTTGCTGGCCTGGGAGCGCGACCTGTCGTCTGAGGAAGCTGTCAAGCTGCCGGGCCAGCAGGGTTTGTTTGAAGACCGCATCTACGTGCTGACGCCCGATGCCGCGATTGTCGAGCTGCCCCAGGGCGCAACCCCGGTTGACTTCGCCTACAGCGTGCACACCAACCTGGGCCACCGCTGTCGCGGCGCGCGCATTGACGGCGTGATGGCGCCGCTGAACACACCGCTCAAAAACGGCCAGACGATCGAAGTCACCGTGGCCAAAGACGGCGGCCCCTCGCGCGACTGGCTCAACCCCGAGCTGGGTTATTTGGTGGGCCAGCGCGCCCGCGCCAAGGTGCGCGCCTGGTTCAATGCGCTCGCGCACGACGAGACCGTGGCACGCGGGCGCGATGCCGTTGAAAAACTGCTGCAGCGCGAAGGCAAAACAGCCGTCAAACTGGACGACTTGGCGGCGCAACTGGGCTTCAAGGCGGCCGATGATCTGTTTGAGGCCGTGGGAAAAGACGAGTTTTCGCTGCGCGCCATCGAGCTGGCGCTGCGCCCGGGCGACACGCCGTTGCCAGCGGACGACACCCGCATCCTTAAAAAATCGAAGGCTGCGGACCCGTCGGCCAAGGGCGGCGTGTTGGTGGTCGGCGTGGGCTCGCTGATGACGCAACTGGCCCGATGCTGCAAACCGGCGCCGCCTGATTTGATTTGCGGCTTTGTGACGCGGGGCAAAGGCGTCGCGGTGCACCGCCTTGATTGCTCCAACCTGCGCGAGATGGTGGCCAAAAACGGCGAACGTGTCATTGAGGTGCAGTGGGGCGCGCGGGGCGCCACGCCAGTGGGCGAACAGGGCGCGCTCTACCCGGTGGATGTGCACGTGGAAGCCACCGACCGCACCGGTTTGTTGCGCGACATCTCCGAGGTGTTCACCAAGGAAAAGATGAACGTGACGGGCGTGCAGACGCGGTCTGTCAAAGGCACAGCCTGGATGACCTTCACCGTTGAAGTGGCCAACTCGCGCACGCTGCAAAAGGTGCTGGCCAGTGTGGCCGAACTGGAAGGTGTTCAATCAGCAAGGAGACGATAAATATGTCTATTATTTATTCATTTAATGTATAAAATATATAGCATAAAAACGAATTAATACGTGATTTCATTCTATAATAAACTAAAACTAAATGATTGAAAAAACATTTTTATGGCATGACTACGAGACTTTCGGCGTCAACCCGCGCCGTGACCGCCCCGCGCAGTTCGCGGCCATCCGCACAGATGCTGCGCTGAATGAAATCGGCCAGCCTTTGATGCTGTATTGCAAGCCGGCCAACGACTTCCTGCCTGAGCCCGAGGCCTGTTTGATCACCGGCATCACGCCACAACTGTGCCTTGAGCGCGGTTTGCCTGAGCACGAGTTCGCCGCCGCCATCGAGCGTGAGTTGAGCCAGCCCGGCACTGTCGGTGTGGGTTACAACACCATCCGTTTTGATGACGAAGTGACGCGCTTCATGTTCTGGCGCTCGCTTGTGGATCCCTACGCCCGCGAGTGGCAAAACAACTGCGGCCGCTGGGATTTGCTCGACGTGGTGCGCATGGCCTATGCGCTGCGGCCAGATGGCATTGTGTGGCCGACCAAAGCCGACGAAAACGGCCAGCCCGGCGCCATGAAGCCGAGCTTCAAACTGACCGACCTGACCGCCGCCAATGGCCTGGCGCATGAGAGCGCGCACGATGCGCTCAGCGACGTGCGCGCCACCATCGGGCTGGCCCGCCTGATCCGCGCGCACAACGCCAGGCTGTGGGACTTCTGCTTCGCGCTGCACAAAAAGGAGCGCGTGGCGCAAGAGCTGGGCCTGCCTGCGACCCCGCAACATGCCAAGCCGTTTCTGCATGTCTCGGGCATGTTCCCGCCACAACGAGGCTGTTTGGCGCTCATGTGGCCGCTGGCCACGCACCCGGTCAACAAAAATGAACTCATCGCCTGGGATCTGGCCGAAGACCCGGCGCAACTGGCCACCTTGAATGTCGATGAGATCCGGCTGCGCATGTTCACCAAGAGCGGCGAATTGTCCGAAGGTGTGCGCCGCCTGCCGATCAAAACCGTGCACCTGAACAAGTCGCCGATGGTTGTCGGCCATCTCAAGACGCTGACGCCCGCGCGGGCGAAGCACTGGGGCATCGACATGGATGCAGCGTTGCGCCACGCCGAAGCCGCCCGCGACCTGCCCGACATGAGCGCCATCTGGCCCAAGGTGTTCGCCCGCGACGCCCAGGGGCCGGTGGACGTGGACGAAGACCTTTATGGCGGCTTCATCGGCAACGCCGACCGCAAGCGCCTGAACGATCTGCGCAAACTTGACGGCCCGCAACTGGCCCGGGCACGCAACGCTTTTGACGACCCGCGCCTCGAAGAGCTGGTGTTTCGTTACCGCGCGCGCAATTTCCTCGCGTCACTTTCGCTGGAAGAGGCCGCCCGCTGGGAGGAGCACCGCTCGGCGCGCTTGTTGGAAGGCGAGGGCGGATACAGGTCGGTGGACGCGTATTTCAGTGAAATTGACAGCTTGTCGGAATCCGTGGACGAGCGTGGTGAGGAGATTTTGGGGGCCTTGTACGATTGGGCGGAGATGGTGGCGCCGGAGCGCTAACCTGCAGGTTACCGCCCGGTTACCGCGTGCGAGAATCCCGAAAGGCGGGAGACCTGCTGGCGAACTACCAGGGGAATGGCCCGGTACTTGCTTGTGTCGTTGCACCCTTGTATGCCCGGACTATTGTGTCCCCGCCTCAACCCGTTGGAACCCTCTGTGACCTCACGCCTCCCCATTGCCAAACACGCCCTGGCCGCCCAGATTGAAGAACACCTGTTGAGTACGGTGGGTGTCGCGTCGGCCGACGCTTCCACCACCGACCTGATGCTGGCCGTGTCCCAGGTTGCCCGGCAGCACGTGTCTACCCGCTGGGTCGAAACCCAGGCGCGTGACCGCGCTGCCAAAGCACGGCGGGTAGTGTATCTGTCCATGGAATTCCTGATGGGCCGCACCCTGTCCAACGCATTGGCAGCCTTGAACCTGACCGACAGCGCGGCGCAGGGCCTGGTGCAACACGCCCAGACGCTTGAAGATGTGGCCGGGCGTGAACCCGACGCCGCTTTGGGCAATGGGGGCTTGGGCCGCCTTGCCGCCTGTTTCCTGGACTCGATGGCCACGCTGGGTTTGCCCTCTTTTGGCTACGGCATTCGTTACGAATACGGCATGTTTGCGCAGGACATCCAGGGCGGCTGCCAGACCGAATACCCCGACCCCTGGCTGCAGGACGGCACACCCTGGGAGTTCCCGCGTGCCGATATCACCTACCCGGTGCGTTTTGGCGGCTGGGTAGAGCACCTGGATGGCAAGGCGGTCTGGCGGCACGCCGGCGAAGTGGCGGCCAAGGCTTACGACATGGTGATTCCCGGCCACGGCTCTGAAAAAGTCAGCACGCTGCGCCTGTGGA
>JANNEZ010000275.1:0-1931 GCA_031379255.1 Rhodoferax sp.
GCTATCCAGCGTTCAAGGCGCAGGCCCAGCGCGCTCCACAGCCTGCGGTAGGCCACCGACACGGCAGTCAGCAGAAGGGCCACGCCCAGCGCCAGGGTCAGCGCGCCCGACCAGGCCTTGGTGATGCCCGTGAAGTGCATCAAGGTGATGGTGGCCAGCGTGGCGGGCAGGCTGCCGGCCAGCAGCAAGGCCGTCACGCGGTAGTCGACGTGGCCCAGCTTGTGATGCACCCAGGCGCCACCGGCTTTGGTCAGGCCGGCAAACCACAAGTCAGTGCCGATGGCGATGGCCGGGGCCAGGCCAAAGAGGCCGATGAGCAGCGGCGTCATCAACGAGCCGCCACCTACGCCTGTCAAACCGACGATGGTGCCGACGCCAAAGCCGCTGATGACTGCCAAAAGGTCCATGGATGATGCGTGAAGCGTTCAAGCGCAGGCCTCAAGGCGGGCCCGCAGTGCGGACTCTAGGAAGACTTCATATTTCTTGGAACTACATAGAAGTGACTTGCATATGCAAATTTGAGTCTAAGCGGGCGGGATGGCCGAGGTTTCTAGAATCCTGCGATGTCACCACACCCCAAATTCCCGGCACCGCTGTCACGCCGCAACTTTGTTGCCGTAGCCAGTCTGGTGCTGGCGGGCTGCCAAACGACGCCCCAGGCTCCGCAGAAACCCGTGGCTGTGCCCGCAGAGCCACCGCCAACACCGGCGCCGGTGCTAACACCGCCAAAGCGCCCGCCGGTCCTGGGCCTGGCCCTGGGCGGCGGCGCCGCGCGGGGCTTTGCCCACATCGGGGTGATCCAGGTTTTGGAAGAAGCCGGCATCAAACCGGACCTGGTGGTCGGCACCTCGGCCGGCAGCCTGGTGGCGGCGCTCTACGCCCACGGCAAAACCGGCGCTGAACTGGCTTCGGTGGCGCTGACCATGGACGAAGGCGCCATCACCGACTGGGCCTTCCCCAGCCGCGGCATGATTCGTGGCGAGGCGCTGGCCAAGTTTGTGCGCGAACAAACGGCGGGCCGCAGCATCGAGCAGATGAAGATGCGCCTGGGCATCGTCGCCACCGACTTGGACAGCGGCGCGCCCATCCTCTTTGAACGCGGCGACACGGGTCTGGCCGTGCGTGCTTCCAGCTCAGTCCCGGCGGTGTTTCAGCCGGTGAAGATAGGCGAGCGTGAATACGTCGACGGCGGCCTGGTGTCGCCCGTGCCGGTGCGTTTTGCGCGCCAGATGGGCGCTGAAATGGTCATCGCCGTGGACATCTCTTCGCCGCCCGACGGCAAGGACACCGGCGACACCATGAAGCTGCTCTTGCAGACCTTCGCCATCATGGGCAAGAGCATCAACCAGTTTGAGCTGCGTGACGCCGATGTGGTGCTGCGCCCGGCGCTGATTGGTGTGGCCAGCGCCGACTTCAATTCGCGCGTGCGCGCCATTCGTGCGGGGCGCGAGATGGCCAATCAGCTCTTGCCCGACATCAAGGCCAAGTTGCTGTCGTTGGCGCGCTGAGCTTGAGCTTGACGCGCCAAAAAAAATGCGGCCCAGCCGGCTGACTGGGCCGCAATGCACCTTGGACGGGGTGCTGAGGAGACTTCAATCCATGAACAAGATTCACTTGCAAAAAGCGCTTGCAACCGATCCTGCAAACCCCCGGTCTTTGCAGGCCGAGGCTGGATAGACGAGCACCACACAAAAAAGTTCAGGCCGGACATGCCGGCCTGAAAAATTTTGTCCGGCCAAGCCGGGAAGTCGCGATTGGCTGATTAGGCGGCGCGCTTGGCCTTGGTGGCTGACTTGGTGGCGTTGACGGCCGTGTTGGTCATGGCCGTGAAGTTGGCTTCGGCCACTTCGCTGGCTTGTTTGGCAGCCTTCTGGGCCGATTCAAACGCGTTGTTGGCGGCGGCCACGGCTGACTTCACCAGGGCGACGGCG
>JANNEZ010000278.1:0-10233 GCA_031379255.1 Rhodoferax sp.
TGGCGCGGTAGTTGCACATCGAGACCTGGTCGCTGAGTTTTCGGGCCACTTCGGGCTTGCTCATTTGGTCCATGCGCCAGGCGGTCTGGTAGATCAGGGCGCGCAACATCGCCGCCTCGGTGTGCAGCTCCACCAGAGGAAACTGGATGCCCTGGTTGCTGGCAAGGGGCTTGCCAAAGGGTTTGCGCACACGCGCGTAAGCCACGCTTTCGTTGATGCAATACTGCGCTGCCCCCAGTGATGAAGCCGCCTGGCGGATGCGGTTTTCATGCACAAAATGTTGCGCCAGCGCCAGGCCATTGCCGGGCTCGCCGAGGATGGCGTCATCGGCCACCCACACGTCGGTGAGTGAGATGCGCGGGTGATCGGTGGGCATGTTGAAGGTCCACAAATACTCTTCGATTTTGAAACCGGGCGCGTGGGTTGGCACGATGAAACAGGTGATGCCGCGCGCGTCACCGTCGTCCCCGGCGGTGCGGGCGAACACCAGATCGTGCGTGGCGGTGTGCAGGCCGGTGTTCCACATTTTTTCGCCGTTGATGCGCCAGCCCGCGCCGGAGGTCGCACCCGACTTCGCACCGGCGCCCTCGTCGTGTTTGACGCCTCGGGTTTCCATCCAGGTGGCGTCGGAGCCATGGTTCGGCTCGGTCAAGCCAAATCCAAAGCGCAGGCCGCCCTCCAGCAGGCCAGGGATGAACCGGTCTTTTTGCGCAGGCGTGCCGAAGTCGCGCAGCATCAAGGCCACTGGCGCGTTGCCGACGATCGAGCTTTCGTTTTGCAGGTCGTTGTGCAGCCCCAACCCTTTGGCCGCCAGGTGTTCGCGGATGATGGCCATGGCCAGGTTGCTGCCGTTTTTGCCGCCGAATTCGGTGGGCAGGGCGTAGCGGTAGTGGCCGGCTGCGTCAGCGCGCCTTCGCATTTCCAGCAGCAGCTCTTCCCAGTCGTGGCGCGGCAGGCCGCCGCGCACAAAATCCGTCCGCGCGAAATCCCGGCGGTGGTCAAAAAAACGGATGTTGTCGTCTTGCTGCTCGAGCGGTTTGATTTCGCGCTCGATGAAGGCGTCAAGTTCCTCCAGATACGCCGCGATGTCAGCCGGAATGTTGAAGTCCATCCCCGGACTCTAAACCACTTCGCCTTCAGCGCAGACACCGCTCGCATGGTGCGCGGCGAGAAAGCCGAAGCTCATCGCCGGGCCCAGCGTGATGCCGCCGCTGGGGTAGCGGCCGCCCATCATGCTGCTCATGTCGTTGCCCGCCGCATACAGGCCGGCAATGGGCTGGCCCTGCGCGTAAAGCACCTGGGCATTGGTATTGACCTGCAGGCCGGCAAACGTGCCCAGGCTGCCGGGCACCACTTTGACGGCGAAAAAGGGGCCGCGCGCCAGCGGCGCCATGCACGGGTTGGGCCCTGCGGCTTCGGCATCGCCCTGGACTCGGTTGTAGGGTGTTTCGCCTTTGGCGAAGTCGGCGTCTTTGCCAAGGGCGGCCATCCTGTTGTAACGCGCCACGCAAGACTGCAGGGCGATTGCGTCGATGCCGCAAACGCTGGCCAGCTCGGCCAGGGTGTTGCCGCGCTGGAGGTACGCGCATCGAATCCAAGCGCCCAGTGGCATCGGCGCGGGTTTGACAGCGCCCAGGCCGTAACGGCGGATGAAAGCATGGTCACACACCAGCCACGCCTGCACGGCTTGACCGGCCGGCGTTGCCGCGATCAGCGCGCTGACAAAATCGTAATACGAGTCGGCCTCGTTGCAAAAACGCTGGCCGCTGCGTGTGACGGCGATCAGGCCCGGCTTGGCGCGTTCGATCAAATGCGGGAAGTGGGCAAGGCTGCCGTCGCGTTGCGGCACCAGCGACACCGGCGCCAAAGCCGCAGCCTGCGGCAAATCTTTCGCCACTGCGCCGCCTGCGGATTCACCCAGACGCAGGCCGTCGCCGGTGTTGCCGCGCGAGGCGGCCGACCAATGTTCATGCCCCGTCGGCGCATGCGGCAACAGTTCCTTCTTTCGGGCCACGTCGTGTGGAAAACCGCCGCAGGCCAGCACCACGCCGCAGCGCGCACGGACGGTGACGTCGCCCGTTTCACAGGCCAGAATCGCGCCCACAACCTTAGCTTGTTCGATGACGAGTTGTTTGGCGGCGCTGTTGGTGCGGATCTCTACGCCTTTGGCAAATGCCGAGGCAGCCAGGGCGGCCACCAGCGCGTTGCCATTGACCAGCCACATGCCGCGCCGGTGCGTGAGCAAGTCGGCCCAGTGGCGCAGCACCCGTTTCACCACATGCCAAAACGACGCCGGTTTGCGCGTCGCATTCAAAAAATGCCGCAAATCAGCGCCGGATGCGATGCCCATTCCCCACAGCGTGGTCTCAAACAGCGGCGGCTTCAATCGGGCCATTTGATCGCCCAGGGCCCGGCCATCAAAGGGTGCGGCACAGATCGAGCGCCCGCCCAGGGAGGCGGCGGGCGAACGGCCATGAAAATCGGGAATGCCATTGCCGTCGATGAACTGCAAGAGCGTCTGGCTCCTGAAAAATTCGACCATCGCCGGGCCGTGGATCAAAAAAGCCAGGGCAAGTGATTCATCGTACTGGTCGCCCAACTCGTGCTTCAGGTAAGTGAGCGGCGCGCTGATGTCTTCGTCGATGCCCGCCTCGGTGGCCAGCGGGTTGCGCGGAATCCACATCCAGCCGCCCGACCAGGCGGTGGTGCCGCCGTAGTGCGGGTCTTTCTCGGCAACGATCACCTTCAGGCCCAGGTGGGCGGCCGTTACCGCAGTTGACAAGCCGCCCGCGCCGGATCCCAACACCAGCAAATCACAGTCCCAGTCGGTGGCCATGGTTCAAGCTGTTTCGAAGAGGCTCGTTTCGCCGTAAATCGCGGTGCGTGTGCCGAAATCAAGCCTCCCGCCGCAAGGCCGGGAACAAAATCACATCGCGGATGCTGGCGCTGTCGGTCAGCAGCATCATCAGCCGGTCAACACCCACACCGCAGCCGCCCGTGGGTGGCATGCCGTATTCCAGCGCGCGCACGAAGTCGTGGTCGTAAAACATGGCTTCATCGTCACCGCTGTCTTTGGCGGCCACTTGGGCGTTGAAACGCGCGGCCTGGTCTTCGGCGTCGTTCAGTTCGCTGAAGCCATTGCCAAACTCGCGCCCGGTGATGTAAAGCTCAAAACGCTCGGTGACTTCAGGGCGCTCGTCATTGGCGCGGGCCAGCGGCGAGATTTCGGTAGGGTGCTCCATGATGAAGGTCGGCTGCCAAAGTTTTTCTTCCACGGTCTCTTCAAAATACAGCACCTGCAAACTGGCCAGCGAGCGCTTGGACAATTTGTGTTTTTCTTCGGTCATGCCCAGTTTGCGCAGGGCGTTGGTGAGCCAGAGCGCGTCGTCCACGCACAGGCCCGAGCCGTCGTCCATGGCGGCAGCGGCTTCGGTGTGTTTGACGATGGCTTCGCGGATCGTCAGGCGCTCGAATGTCGCCGCCAGGTCTACCGGTTTGCCGGCGTAACTCAGTTGCAGCGTGCCGCAGGCTTTCTGTGCCGCATCGCGGATCAGCGCTTCGGTGAAGTCCATCAAATCCAGGTAGTTCCAGTACGCCGCATAGAACTCCATCATCGTGAACTCGGGGTTGTGGCGCACGCTGATGCCTTCGTTGCGGTAACTGCGGTTGATCTCGAACACACGCTCGAAACCGCCGACGATCAGGCGCTTCAAATACAGCTCGGGCGCGATGCGCAAAAACATTTCCTGATCCAGCGCGTTGTGGTGCGTCTTGAAGGGCTTGGCATTGGCGCCGCCGGGGATCGGGTGCAGCATGGGCGTTTCAACTTCGAGGAAGTTGTGTGTCACCATGAATTCGCGAATGCAGCTCACGGCCTTGCTGCGCGCCACAAAGCGCTTACGGGTGGCCTCGTCGGTCATCAAGTCCACATAACGCTGGCGGTATTTGACCTCCTGGTCGGCCATGCCGTGGAACTTGTCGGGCATGGGGCGCAGGCTCTTGGTCAAGAGGCGCACCTTCGTCGCGTGGATCGACAACTCACCGGTTTTGGTTTTGAAGACGCGCCCTTCGGCGGCAATGATGTCGCCCAGATCCCAGTGTTTGAACTGCTCGTACAGCTCGGCGCCGATTTCCTCGCCCTTCACATACACCTGGATGCGCCCGCCAGACGGGCCGAATGACGCGTCTTGCAAGGTGCAGAAACTGGCCTTGCCCATCACGCGCTTGAGCATCATGCGGCCCGCCACAGAGACGGTGGCGTTCAGCGCCAACAGCTCTTCGGCGGTTTTTCCGTCGTGCGCCGAAAACAGCCCGGCGGCCCGGTGTCCGGGCTTGAAATCATTCGGGAACGCCACACCTTTGCCCTGCAACTGGTGTTGGCGGATGGTTTTGAGCTTCTCGCGGCGCTCCTGGATCAGCTGGTTTTCGTCCATCGCGACGGGCGCGGCAGGGGCTTGTGCAGAGGCGGTTTTGTCAGACATGGGAATTTCAGTTGGGCGGCCGGCGGCGACACCCGCATCGCCGAAGCCCGCAATTTTAAGGGGGCATTGCGGGCCAGGGCGCCCAGCTGTGCGGGGCTATGATTCAGCACACGAGAGAAGAGCCATGTTCTACCAAATCATTTCATTGTTGCTGGACGTGGCCATTGGCCTGGTTGCAGGCGCCTGCCTGCTGCGCCTGTACATGCAGTACCAGAAGATTTCCATGTCGGCGCGCTCGGGAAACCCGCTGGGAAGTTTTGTCTTTGCGCTGACCGACTGGATCGTGCTGCCGCTGCGCAAGGTGGTTCCATCGGCCGGGCGCTGGGACATGTCCAGTGTGCTGGCGGTCTACCTGCTGCAACTGCTGCAGTTTCTGTTGTTGTGGTTGCTGCTGGGCGCAGGCAGCGGTCTGACGCAAATTCCGGTGCTGGCGGTTTTTGGCTCGGTGCGGCTGGTGTTGTCGGCCATGACCGGGCTGGTCATCGTCTACGCCGTGCTCTCCTGGGTCCAATCGCATTCGCCGCTCACGGATCTGATGGAACGCCTGGCCACGCCGCCTTTGCGCCCGATCCGAAAAGTCGTGCCGCTGGTAGGCGGCATCGACCTGTCGCCCCTCGTGCTGCTGGTGCTCCTGCAAATTGCCGCGATTGTGTTGGGGGCTGTGCAGCAGGCGGTGATGCGGTGACCGGCTTGTGTTTCGTTTGTCGGCGGGATCAGGCCGACGAGGCGCTCAGCTACGCGGCTGTCCCCCGCAGCGGCCTTCGCCGACTGCTCCGCCTTTATGCCGCTGCGCCGAGCGCCCCATCGACCTGATCCTGGTAGATGTGCGGGTGATCAAACGTTGAAGACAAAGAGGTCAAGCCCTTTGTGAAGGTCCAATATTGGATTCGTGACCCCAATCGGTCGCAGTTTTTGTGGGATTCATCACGTTTTAGGAGGCTTCATGTCGGAATCGCTTAAGGTTGAGGTTGTCGGCCAGGTCATGACGAATACCGACAACCCGTGGAGAACTCAGGGTGACTACCGGCAGGACCAAAGGCGTCAGACCCATCTGTACATCATGCAAGCAATTACCTTGCTTATCGCAGTTGCCGGCCTGGCGCTGTCTTCGTACTTTCAGCTTCAGGCGTCGAAGGAGAAACAGACAGTCGTGGTCGAGGTTGTGCATCGTCATATTCAGGAACCAACCGTACAACAACCGGTTGCCGTTTCATCGCCAACGAACTCGACTCCAGAAAAATCGGCGCTTCCACGCACGCCAGAACCACCAACAACCCCCCGACCCAGCAAGTAGCATGGTGTTTCGAGACACGCAGCATTGCGTTCTGGGGCCTCAAAGTCAGCGCTTTCATTTGGCCTTGTCCAATGGCTGAACGTCTACAACCTCCACCTGGATCAGGTTGATGGGGCATTCTGCGCAGCGGCATAAAGGCGGAGCAGTCGGCGAAGGCCGCTGCGGGGGACAGCCGCGGAGCAGAGTGCCCCGTCGGCCTGATCCCGCCAGCAATCGAACTACCAGCCTGCCATCGGCAATTCAGTCAAAATATTAACACCCATGTTAACAATTTGACCAGTTGGAAAAATTTTATGAAAATTAGGCCGCTAGGTCTCTGGAAACATACGCAATTAGCTATAAATAATATAGCAAATGAAAAATCTGCCCCACGAAGAGCGCTTGGTAAATCGAGCGGGCACAATCCACCCATTCATTCCGTTGTTGCCCTATTCAATTCACTCCGAAAGCTGCACCCATGATCACGCGATTTGCCCTGTTCGACGGCCATGTCAAACCAGATGAAACTGCGGCATTTCGCGCTGCGGTTCTGGCGGAAGTCCTTCCCCACTGGAATTCCTTTCCCGGCGTTCTGTCTGTCAGGGTTTGCTTCTCTACCGAACGCGATGAGGACGCGCCTGAGCTGCCCTTGATTTTGGCGATCAACTATCCAGACCGGGCAGCCGTTGACGTGGCGCTGGCCAGCCCGCAGCGCGCTTTGGCAAAGGCGGCAACTGAGTCTGTTCTCGCGCGTTTCTTTCAGGGCCGGGTTCACCACCACATCACAGAAGCGCATGAGCACACTTTCTAGAAGTGAACACGCCGTCGGTGCCTGTTTAGCGCGAGCGTTCGGCGTCACAATTTGGGTTTCGTAGTCACTCGCAGATCAGAGAAGCACCATGTCCAAGCTTCGCGTAGAGAGTTTCACCATTTCACTGGACGGTTTCGGCGCAGGCCCAGACCAGGACATCAACAATCCACTGGGCGTTGGCGGCACTTCACTTCATGGCTGGGCGATGCCCACCCGGACCTTTCAGCAAAAGCTGTTTGGCAACGATGGCGGGGAAACGGGCGTCGACGATGAGTTTGCTGTTCGGGGTTTCCAGAACATCGGCGCCTGGATCCTCGGCAGGAATATGTTCGGGCCTGTTCGTGGCCCATGGCCAGACGAGAGCTGGCGGGGTTGGTGGGGCGAGAACCCGGTGTACCAGGTGCCCGTATTTGTGCTCACGAACCACTCGCGCCCGCCGCTTGTCATGGAAGGCGGCACGACCTTTTACTTCGTGACGGAAGGCGCCGCCGTCGCGCTTGAGCGCGCCCGCGAAGCCGCTGGCGGCAAAGATGTTCGCGTGGGTGGCGGCGTCAACACCATCCAGCAGTATCTTCGCCAGCGCCTGATCGATGAGATGCACATTGCCATTTCGCCAGTCCTGCTCGGCGCCGGTGAGCGGCTCTTCGAAGGTGTCAATCTTCCCGCCTTGGGCTATGCCTGCGTCAGGCACGAAGCCACGGCACGGGCGACCCATTTGGTACTTTCCCGGCAGTGAGCGCGGTGAGGCCTCACTAATCAATCGGACCTGCTGCAGCTGGTCTTGACGTTCCCCCCAAATTAGAGGGCAGTTTAAAACTAGAGGTAAGGTAGCTTCTCGGTCGGCCCGACAAGGTTGGAAGGAGAAGTGATGAAAAGGTCCAGATTTACCGAAGAACAGATTGCGTATGCGTTGCGACTGGCCGAATCGGGCACACCGGTGGTCGATGTCTGCCGCCAGATCGGCGCTGGTGATTGGTCTTTGTTGCTTAACCATCCACCTCCGGTAAACGGATCAGGCTGGCGGGGCACTCTGCGCAGCGGCATAAAGGCGGAGCAGTCGGCGAAGGCGGCTGCGGGGGACAGCCGCGGAGCTGAGTGCCCCACCGGCCTGATCCCGCCTCCAATCGACGCACAAGCCTGTTATTTCCAATCCCGTTCAAATATTAACATAGGTGTTAACAATTTTCGAAAATGTTAATACCCATGTTAATTATTTTACCAAATCGCGGAAATTTGACGATTTTCAAGAAAAATCAGGCCTTAAGTCACGTGAAATGGTCATTTAATGCTATATATAGTATAGCAAACCAAATTCGCGCCAATTCAGCGCTACATCAACCCACCGCATCCGCCGGCTGCCGCTGCAACATGGCCAGACCGCTGGCGATGGTTTTGCGCAGCTCGCGGCGATCCGAGATGAAATCGATGGCGCCTTTTTGCATCAGAAATTCGGAGCGCTGGAAACCTTCGGGCAAGGTCACGCGCACGGTGGACTCGATCACGCGCGGGCCGGCAAAACCGATCAGGGCCTTGGGCTCGGCGATCACCAGGTCGCCCAAAAAGGCGAAACCGGCGCTCACGCCGCCCATGGTCGGGTCGGTCAACACGCTCACGTAAGGCAAACCTTTTTTGGCCAGGCGCGTCAAGGCTGCGTTGGTTTTGGCCATCTGCATGAGAGAGAGCAGGCCCTCCTGCATGCGCGCGCCGCCGGTGGCGGTGAAACAGATGAACGGCACCTTCTGTTCAATCGCCGAATGCACGCCGCGCACAAAACGCTCGCCCACCACCGAACCCATGCTGCCGCCCATGAACTCGAATTCAAAACAGGCGGCGACCACGGCGATGGAATGCACGGCGCCGCCCATCACCACCAGCGCGTCGGTCTCGTCGGTGTTGTCCAGCGCCTCCTTGAGGCGCTCGGGGTATTTGCGGCTGTCCTTGAACTTGAGCGGATCGATTGGCAACACCTCCTGGCCGATCTCGTAACGCCCTTCGTTGTCCAGAAACGCGTTGAGCCGCGCCCGCGCGCCGATGCGGTGGTGGTGGCTGCAGGTCGGGCAGACGTTCTGGTTCTGCTCAAGATCGGTCTTGTAAAGCACCGACTCGCAACTCGGGCACTTGATCCACAAACCTTCGGGCACACTGCGCCGCTCGGCCGGGTCAGACGGCTGGATCTTCGGGGGAAGCAGTTTTTCAAGCCAGGACATGGGGTGTTTCCTTTGTAGCGCGATTATGAATCCAGCGCGGCGCGGATTTCTTTCAGGAAAACGGCGACCGCCTCAACCGCTTTGTCGCGCGGCTGGTCGGCAAGAATCTGGATGATTTTGGTGCCGATCACCACGGCGTCGGCCACCTTGCCAATGGTTTTGGCTGTGGCTGCATCGCGGATGCCGAAACCCACACCCACCGGGATGTTCACGTGCGCGCGGATGCTTGGCAGCATCGCCTCGACCGCGCCGGTGTCGAGCGTGCCGGCGCCCGTCACGCCTTTGAGCGACACGTAATACACATAACCGGTGGCGATACGGGCGATCTGCGCCATGCGTTGGGGCGTGGAGGTGGGCGCCAACAGGAAGATCAAGTCCAGCTCGGCTGCGCGCAATTCGGCGGCGAAGGTTTCACATTCTTCGGGCGGGTAGTCGACCACCAGCACGCCGTCCACACCGGCAGCTGCCGCGTCTCTGACAAAAGCGCTTTGGCTGGCCGTCGACGGGTGTTTCTGGTTGTAGCGCTCGATGGGGTTGGCGTAACCCATCAGCACCACCGGTGTTTTATCGTCTTTTTGGCGAAAGTCGCGCACCATTTTCAAAATCTGGACCAGGCCAATGCCAAAGGACAGGGCCTTGTCGCCCGCTTTCTGGATCACCGGGCCGTCGGCGCTGGGGTCAGAGAAGGGCACGCCGAGTTCGATCACGTCGGCGCCTGCCGCTACCATGCCGTGCATCAGTTCGGGGGTGATGTCGGCGAAGGGGAAACCGGCGGTGACGTAGGGGATCAAGGCTTTGCGGCCCTGCGATTTCAGTTTTAAAAAGGTGGCGGCAATTCTGCTCATGACCTTGCCCCCACGCTTGCCACTTCGTGTGCTGCGCTGCCCCCCGAGGGGGCTAATTTTCCTTGGGGCGGCCCGGCGGAAAATTGCACTTTTCCAATTGGCATTGCTACTGAATTAAGTCCCCCTTTGACGGCTTGCCCCTGGCAGCTGGGCCGGCAGAAGAAATCGCCACCGCTCAGGTCGGCCACCGTGCCAATGTCTTTGTCGCCGCGACCCGAGAGATTGACCAGGATCGACTGGTCAGCGCGCATGGTTTTGGCGAGTTTCATCGCGTAGGCCACCGCGTGGCTGGATTCCAGCGCCGGAATGATACCCTCGGTGCGGCACAGGTAGTGGAAGGCGTCGAGCGCTTCCTTGTCGGTGATGCCCACGTATTCGGCGCGGCCCAGCTCCATCAAAAAAGCATGCTCCGGGCCGACGCCCGGGTAGTCCAGGCCCGCGCTGATGCTGTGGGTTTCGGTGACCTGGCCGTTGTCGTCCTGCAGCACATAGGTGCGGTTGCCGTGCAACACGCCGGGGCTGCCTTTTTGCAGCGAGGCGGAGTGTTTGCCGCTGTCCAGGCCTTCACCCGCCGCTTCAACACCCATCAGGCGCGTGTTTTTGTGGCCGATGTACG
>JANNEZ010000319.1:0-21654 GCA_031379255.1 Rhodoferax sp.
ATGAAGCGGTGGTCAAAACGCGGTTTGCGCGCCTGCGCGGCAGCAAGCGCGGCCAACACCGAATCCATGCCGCCGTCGCCGTTCACATGCACGTGCAGCTGGTAGCCCGCGTCCCAAAACACCTCTACGCCTTTGGCCAGCACCTTGGGGGTCATCAGCCATTCGCCATGGTGGCCGTCGATGTAGCCGGGCGGGTTCAGCATCATCAGCTGCGAGAACATGGCACCGTCGGCAAACAGCTTGACGGCTTTGGAGAACTTGACGCGGCTGCGCACTCGCTCAGGACCAGGCCCGCCACCTGACAGGCGCATCGCGTCGATGGCTTTGAGGCCTTCGGCAAAGGGCGGGCAGTCGCTTGCGCCACCCATCGGCAGCTTCGCCGCGCGGTTGGCAAAGCTGCGCGCGTCTGCTATGTTGATGATGCGCAAGGGGCGCTTGGGCTGCTCAACGCAGGCGTCCAGAGCCGCCAGTTCAAAGTCAGGGTTCAAGGCGCCAAACAACATGTCGCCCGCCGTGGTGATGCCGCCGTGCTGCGCCAATTCAGCGGTGATGTTCAGGCCCCGGTGGTACCACTCGGGCCGCATTAAATGGCGCATCAAGGGGCCCATCACGAGTTTGTTGCCGGTCTCGAAAAAATGCCCTTCTTCCCAGTTGACCTGCGGGTGCGCCCTGGCCACCGCTTCATCAATGGCCAGCTTGGCAATCGCGGCGCTGTTCAAAAAGGTTTCGTGGAAGGAGCGTTGCCACAAAATCACCGGGCGGTCCGGGCACAGCGCGTCAAGCTCGGCGCGCGTCCAGCGGCCATGTTCGCTGGCCTGGTAGCCGAAACTGATGAACCAGTCGGTCTTGTCAGTCTTTGCGGCCAGGCGCTCTTTGAGCAATTCGAGGTAACGCGCGGGTGTGTTGGCGGCGGGTGCAATGCGCCCGCCTTCCATGCGCCAGGCCTCGGGCGCAATGATTTCCATCGGCGTGAGCAAGGCGCCCAAAAACGGGTGCAGGTGGTTGTCGATGAAGCCAGGCATCAGCACCTTGTCTTTAAGGCGCTCGTCAACAATCACCTCACGGCCTTCGCGCCAGGGCGCCATCGACGCCAGGTCGCCCACAGCGACGATGCGGTCGTCGATCACACCCACGGCCGTGGCCAACGGCAGCGATTCGTCCATGGTGTGGATGCGTTTGGCGGTGAAAATGCGCAGTGCACCAGGGTGATTCAGCTTTGCTTCAAGCATATTGTTTCGCTTTCTTTTTCAATAAAATTAACATGGATGTTAATTATTGACGTCAAACTGCGCGGATTTGAAGAATTTATGTCAAATCAGGGCTCAAGTCACGAATTATGGCGCTTTTATGCTATTTATATTATAGCAATTGATTGAAGCGTTCCAATCCGCCTTGATGCCCACGCCGCTTCAACTTGCGGGGTTGCGCAAGGGTTCACCGGCCAGCCACTTCGCCAGGTTGTCCAGAAACATCTGCTCCACTTTGGCCGCGTTGTCATCCGAGAAGCCCGCGCTGTGCGGCGTGACGATGACATTCGCAAGCTGCCACAGCGGCGACTGGGCGTGCAAGGGCTCGTGGGCAAAGACATCCAGATAGGCGCCGGCCAACTTGCCGCTTTGCAAGGCAGACACCAGCGCGGGCTCGTCCACTACCTCGCCGCGCGCCACGTTGACCAGGTGCGCGCCCTCGGGCAGGCAGGCCAGCGCCTGCGCGCTGATCAGGCCCCGCGTGATGTCGGTGAGCGGGCAGGCCAGCAGCAGCCAGTCGGCGCGCGGCAACACCGCGGGCAGGTCTTCAAAAGAGGCGCTCTCTACGCCTGCTACGCCTGCCGCGAAAGTTGCGCCATTGGCCGCATCACCAACCGTGGCGCTTCGGCGCACCGCCACCACTTTCAGCCCCACGGCCATCAGCAAGGCGCCCAGCCGCTGCCCAACGGCTCCCCAGCCCACGACGACTGCCGTCTGCCCGGCCAGATCGCGCGGCAGGCCGGTGCCGATGAGCGGCGCCCAACGGCGCTCGCGCTGCGCCGCCATCAACTGCGGAAATTTGCGCGCCAGCGACAAGACGCCCGCCAAGGCCGTCTGGGCCACCACGCCCGCATTGGCCCCTGGCGATGTCGTCACCTGCACGCCGCGCTGGATCAAGGTTTGGTAAACGGCGCGGTCCGCCCCGGCGGAATGCACGTGAACCCAGCGCAGGCCTGCGCTCTTCAGCAGGGCATCGTAAAAGCGCTGGGTGCCGGGCAAGACCTCGTGTTTGGTGGACAGCCCGGTCACATCGCGGGAAACCAATGCGATGTGAACGCCTGGGTCTGGCAGACCCAGCTCGCTGCTTGACAGCAGAACATGGGGCCTGCCGCCCATGGCCTGCGCCAGCCGCGCACCCAAACTGGCGCGCGCGGCGCCTGAGACCAGGATGCGCAGGGTGCTGGCGTCACTCATTCAGCGCCCAGCGTCAAGCGGCTGGCTTGGCGCTTCTCGATGGCGGACTTCAACAACGCGGCCGAGCGGTACATGCCGTGCGCAAACTTGCCATAGGGCAAGGTGGCGAACAGTGCCATCACCACGCCCAGATGAACCGCCAGCAGCACCGCCATCGCTGAGGTGTCACGCAAAAAAAGCAGCGCCAGCCCGGTCAGGCTGGTGAAAAAGAGCAGCGCAATGAAGGCCATGTCCATCGGTTTCTGTGCCATGTCACCCTGCAGTGCGTGGCGCTTTTGATGCAGGACGAAAAGCCCCATCGGGCCGACAAGCAGCCCTATGCCACCGACAGTTCCCAGCAGCACCGGCAGGCTAGTCAGCGCATACGGCGCCGGTTGCCCAAGCAGGTAGTGGTACAGCGTGGCCACGCTGGTCGCAGCGAAACACAAGATGAAGCCGTAAAACGTGAGGTGGTGAAAGCGCCTGCGCCAAAGCGTCCAGGCGTCGTCTGCGTTGTTGCAGCCCTGGCCCTGGCCGCCGCCCAGGTTCGTGAGTGTCAATACATCGAATGTGGCTTCTTGCGCCGCTGCGAGCTGGGCGGGCTGTGTGGGCTGACGCGCGGCGCCTGGCGACACGTCGCGCCAGAAGCGCCGCACACCCAGGCCCAAGGCCAACACGGCAAACAGGAAAACCGGTGTGAACATGCCGACCAGCAAATTGTGGGGAAAGATGGCGTAGAAATTGCCAGCCACCGGTGCATGAAGGAGTTTGCCGTTCATCGCCACGGCCAGCAGCAGAAACAGGGCCAGGCCGGCCGCGAGTGCCAACACGGCAACCACGCCGTTGCGCTGGTACAGCGCGCCCAGCGCAGGCGGCCAGGCGTAGTCGGCATAGGTCTGCCCGCGCACCTGCGCCATGGCCTGGGGCACGTTCACCGCGAATTCATGCGGCGGCGCGTATTGGCAGGCGTGCAGGCAGGCGCCGCAGTTGTGGCACAGGTTGGCCAGGTAGTGGATGTCGGCCTTGCCAAACTCGAGCCGCCGCGCCATCGCCGGGAAGACTGCGCAATACCCCTCGCAGTAGCGGCAGGCATTGCAGATCTGCATCTGGCGGGCCACTTCTGCTTCAGGCGTGGTCAACGGGGGCAACACATTTGCAGGCGGGTTGGCCAGCGCACGCGCCTCGCGGGTCAGGGCTTCAAACGCTTGCATGTTGGTCTTTCAAAATCGCTTTCACACCGTTGCTCCCGTTTTGAGAGCTGTTTGCGCGGATTGAACCCCAGCAATCCGCCCGAATGCCGTTCCAATACTCATACCGACGCCCGCTGTGTAACCTTTGCCCAGCACATTGCCGGCCATCATCTCGCCCGCCACAAACAGGTTGCGGCTGGCTTGGCCCTTGAAGTGCACGGCGCTGGTTTCATCGGTCTTGAGGCCCAGGTAGGTGAAGGTAATGCCGGGTTTGACGGCGTAGGCGTAAAACGGCGCGGTGTCGATGGGCCGGGCCCAGTGCGTCTTGGCGGGCGCGAGACCGCTGGTGTGGCAATCGTCCAGCACGGTGTGGTCGAAGTTGCCCGCCCGGCAGGCCGCGTTGAAGTCTTGCAGGGTTTGCATGAAGGCGGCTTCATCCAAGCCGAGTTGCCGCGCCAGATCCGGCAAACTGCCGGCCTTCACGCCCGGAAACACCGGCGGCATGAAGCGGCCCAGCGCCTTGGCGTCGATGATCGAATACGCCACTTGCCCCGGCTGCTGCGCCACCAGGCGCCCCCAGATGGCATAACGTTTGGGCCAGAAGTCTTCACCCTCGTCGTAAAACCGCTTCGCGACCTTGTTGACGACAACGCCCAGTGACACGCAGTCAATGCGGGTGCAGATGCCGCCGTCGTACAGCGGCGCACGCGCGTCGATGGCCACCATGTGCGCCTGCGTCGGGTCGCCAATCGCGTCTGCTCCAGCGTCGATCAGTTGCTTGAGCAACACGCCCTGGTTGAAGCGTGTGCCGCGGATCAAAAAATTGTCCGCCGGCCATTCGCCAGCGGCGTTCTGGCCCCAGGCTTCGCGCAGCCAGGCAATGTTGGATTCAAAACCGCCAGCGGCCAACACACAGGTTTTGGCGGTGATGCGTTCGCCGCTTTCCAGAATGGCAGCCTGAAATTCCGTTCGCCCTGAGCCTGTCCCGTCCTGAGTCTGTCGAAGGGTCGAAGGGCTAAGCTCGACCCGGCTCACCGGCGCGTCATAACGAATCTGCACGCCAAGTTTTTCCGCGCTGCGGTAATAGGCATTCACCAATGCCTTGCCGCCACCCATGAAAAAGGCGTTGGTGCGGCTCAAATGCAGTGTGCCCGAGAGTGACGGCTGGAACAACACGCCGTGCCTGCGCATCCAGTCGCGGCAGGTGGATGACGCGCGCACCACCAGCCGCGCCAGCGCCTCATCGGTCTGCCCGCCGGTCACGGCCTTGAGGTCTTGCCAGAACTCTTCTTCGGGGTAGGCGCCGGTGAGCACGTCTGGCGGCGCGTCGTGCTTGCAGCGATGTTTGCGCTTGTGCTTGGTGTGGCCGCCGCCCATTTCGCGCGGCGCGGCCTCCAGCAGCAGCACACTCGCGCCGGCCTCGCGCGCCATCAGCGCCGCGCACAGGGCCGCGTTGCCGCCGCCGATCACCAGCACATCAAGCATGTGAAGCGCCTTTTATTGCGACCGGCGCCGCCAACACCAATTGGCTGGCCAGTTGGTGCAAACGCGTCCAGGGTGCGGTAAGGTCTTCGAGCACGCTGAAATGGTTGCGCTCGGGCACCGTTTCACACACCGGCACGATCCTGGGCCCCCAGGCTGACTGGATCAACGCGTTGTGGCGCAAGAATTCGCCGCTTTCATCGGCCCCCGCCAGGGCGTACAGCAGGCCCTGGCGCGGGCGTGGCATCCAGGCCGGGCTGGCTTGCCGCGCCTGCGTGGGGGTGAGGTGCAGCGACTGCTGCAAATACGGGGTGTGCATGATCGGCTCGAGCTCATACAGGCCAGAAATCGACACCGCGCCCTTGACCAAATCCGGCGGCAAACCCCGGCTGTAGGCTGGCCAGTGGCAGGCCAGCAACATCGCCGCCAGATGCCCGCCTGCCGAATGGCCCATCACGCTGATGCGTCCCGGGTCGCCGCCGAAGCGCGCCATGTTGCGGTAGACCCAGGCCAGCGCCCGGACCATCTGCATCACGATCTGGGTCACGGTCACCGCCGGGCAAAGGGCGTAATTGGGCACCACCACACAGGCGCCTTGGTTGGTGAACGCCGGCGCAATGAAGGATTGGTCGGATTTGTCGACCGAGCGCCAATAACCGCCGTGTATGAACACCACCACCGGGGCGCCCGCTTTGCCAGACGGCGCGCGGGCACCCGGCAAAAACACATCCAGTTTTTCTGCCGCACTGTCGCCATAAGGGATGTCACACTGGTTGGCGTGCACTTCCCGAGCCTCGGCCGACGCTTCCACCCACTGCGCGAAATGGTGGCCAAACGCCGGCACCCGGGCGCCGTTGTTGTATTGGCTGTCCAGCCATTGGGGGTTGTATGGGTTCATGCAGAGGCTCCTGAATGCTGAGCATAGCCCCTTGGGGGGCGCTTTCAGGGCTGGGCTGGGATAATCACCTACCTATGGCAGCCAAACAGCGTGTGGTGGTGGGATTGAGCGGGGGCGTAGACTCTGCGGTGACGGCTTGGCTGCTCAAAAATCAGGGCCATGAGGTGGTCGGCATCTTCATGAAAAATTGGGAGGATGACGACCGACCCGCAGGGTCGGGCGACGACGATCCCGGCTACTGCACCTCCAACGAAGACTTCGTGGATGCCGCCGCCGTGGCCGACGTGCTGGGCATCGAGATCGAACACGTCAATTTCGCCGCCGACTACAAAGACCGCGTGTTTGCCGAGTTTCTGCGCGAATACAAGGCCGGGCGCACGCCCAACCCCGACATCCTGTGCAATGCCGAGATCAAGTTCAAGGCTTTTCTGGACCACGCGGTGCGCCTGGGTGCCGAGAAGATCGCCACCGGACACTACGCGCGGTTGCGGCTGAACGCGCAAACCGGCTTGCACGAACTGCTCAAGGGCCTTGATCCGGGCAAAGACCAAAGTTATTTTTTGCACCGGCTGAACCAGGCGCAGTTGTCCCGAACGCTGTTTCCAGTGGGTGAACTGCACAAGACAGAGGTGCGCCGCATCGCCGAAGAGATCGGTTTGCCCAATGCGAAGAAAAAAGACTCGACCGGCATTTGTTTCATTGGTGAGCGGCCATTTCGCGAGTTTTTAAACCGTTACATCGCCAGCGAGCCCGGGCCCATCAAGGACGAAAAAGGCCGTGTGTTGGGCCAGCATGTGGGCTTGAGTTTTTATACGCTTGGGCAACGCCAAGGCATCGGCATTGGCGGTGTACGAGCCAAGGGCGCCCAGCGCGGCGGCGGCGACCACGCGCCCTGGTTCGTGGCGCGCAAGGACATGGCGCACAACACGCTGTGGGTGGTGCAGGGGCACGGGCACCCGTGGTTGTTGTCGCCCACTTTGCAGGCGCAGGATGCGAGTTGGGTTTCCGGCGTGGCTCCACCAAAGGGCAGCTACACCTCGAAAAACCGCTACCGGCAGAGGGATGCGGTAACCGAGTTGACGGGCGTCGATGGCAAGACATTCAGCCTGTCATTTCCCGAGCCGCAATGGGCCGTCACGCCCGGCCAATCGGCCGTGTTGTACGACGGCGAGGTCTGCCTGGGCGGCGGCGTGATCACCTCGCAGGCCCTGTAAGCCGCTTGCGCCATGTCCGCCTTTGACGTTGCCATCTTCGGCGCTGGCATCGCCGGCTCCTCGCTGGCCTGGCGGCTGGCACCGCATTGCAGCGTGCTGCTGGTCGAACGCGAAAGCCAACCGGGTTACCACTCGACCGGGCGATCCGCTGCGATGTTCATGGAAAGTTACGGCCCGCCCATGGTGCGTGCGCTGACGCGCGCGAGCCGTCGTTTTTACGAGAAGCCGCCGGCCGGGTTTGCCGTGTCGCCCATCGTCTCGCCGCGCGGTGCCCTGTATCTGGCATCCCCCGGCCAGCAGGCGCTGCTGGATTCAACCCGCGCCGAGCTGGCGCCGACCTGCCCGAATCTGGTGACGCTGGACGCCGCCCAGACGCTGGCGCGGGTGCCCTGCCTGCGCCCCGAAAAGGTTCTGGCGTCCCTGTATGACCCGGATGCCATGGACCTCGACGTTTATGTGCTGCACCAGGGTTTTCTGCGCGGGTTCCGTTCCCTGCGGGACGCACAGGCCTGCGAGTTGCGCACCGGTGCCGTGCTGACGCAGGCCGCGCACGGCGGCCAGCGCTGGCAGCTTGCGTTTGCCGATGGCAGCGCTTTGCAGGCCAAAACCGTGGTGAATGCCACCGGCGCCTGGGCCGATGAATTCGCCAGGTTCTTTGCGGCCCGCCCGATAGGCCTGGTGCCGCTTCGGCGCAGCGCCTTCACCTTCAAGGCGCCGGATGGTGTGGACACCGCCGCATGGCCCGTCGTCTCGGGCATTGACGAAAGTTATTACTTCAAGCCGGACGCTGGCCAGATGCTGGGCTCGCCCGCCAATGCCGACGCCACCCACCCGCATGACGTGGTGCCCGAGGAGCTCGATATTGCCAAAGGCATCTACGCCATCGAAGAAGCCACCACGCTGCAAATCCGCAGACCGACCAGCACCTGGGCGGGTTTGCGGTCTTTTGTGCCTGATGGCGAAATCGTGATTGGTTTTGACGGCGCGACGCCCGGATTTTTCTGGCTGGCCGCGCAGGGCGGTTACGGCATCCAGAGCGCGGCGGGGGCCAGCGCGCTGGCGGACGCATTGATCCGGGGTGTGGCGCTGCCGGAAGAATTGCAGCGTGAAGGGCTCAGGTCCGAGGCAGTCTCACCCCGGCGCCTGCGTTAGGCCTTTGCCCTGCCAGACAACTATTTGGCAGCTATTTGGCAAAAAGGGAACTCAAGTCCTTGAACGACTTGAACTCCAGCGCATTGCCGCTCGGGTCCAGAAAAAACATGGTGGCCTGTTCACCCACTTCGCCGGCAAAACGCACATAGGGCTTGATGATGAATTCGACGCCTGCCGCACTCAGGCGGTCGGCCATGGCCTGCCAGTCGGCCATGGGCAACACGCCGCCAAAGTGCGGCACCGGCACGTCGTGGCCATCAACCGCATTGCTGGGGCGCTTGGCCTCGTAGCCCGGAATATGGTGCGCGACGATCTGGTGGCCAAACAGGTTGAAGTCGATCCATTCGCTGGAGCTGCGCCCTTCAGGGCAAGCCAGCAGCGTGCCGTAGAAGTGCCGCGCGGCCGCAAGGTCATTGACCGGGAAAGCCAGGTGGAATGGGGGAAGATTTGAGTTTTGCATAGGTCTCCAAAAAGAAACGCTGAAGAAGCGTAGCGAGCGGGATGAAGTTGTGCAGGAGGAGCGGAGCTGTACTACGGGTACAGCGAGCACCGCAGTGCGCAAATTCGCCCACGCAGTAGCTTGTTCGGTGTTTCGTCAGAACGGGATGTCGTCGTCCATGTCGTCAAAGCCGCTGGCGGATTTGGCCGATGAAGCCGACGAAGGGGCGGCTTTGGGTGCCTGCGCCGCCGGGCGCGAAGCGGGCGCGGGGCGCGAATAACCACCGCTGCTGTCTTCGTCGCCGGATGGCCCACCCTGGCCCTGACGGCTGCCCAGCATCGTCATCTCATTCACGCTGATTTCAGTGATCTGTTTCTCAGCACCTTCTTTGTCGGTGTATTTGCGGGTGCGGATCGAGCCTTCGACGTAAATCTGCGAGCCTTTGCGCAGGTACTGCTCGACGATGCCGGCCAGGCCGCCGCGAAACGTCAGCCGGTGCCACTCGGTCAGCTCTTTGCGTTCGCCGGTATTTTTGTCTTTCCAGCTTTCGGTGGTGGCCATGGTGCAGTTGGCCACGCGGTCGCCGCTGGGGAAAGTGCGCACCTCGGGGTCGCGGCCCAAATTGCCGACGAGGATGACTTTGTTGACTGATGCCATGATCGGCTCCTGAGTTTATTTACAGTGTTTGGGATTATCCTGCCATTTTCCGCTGATTTCGCAGGTGGGCCGGTTTCACCTATTTTCAACGGGATTCACGATAATCACCG
The DNA here is from genome assembly GCA_031379255.1 of Rhodoferax sp. GTDB lineage: Bacteria > Pseudomonadota > Gammaproteobacteria > Burkholderiales > Burkholderiaceae_C > JANYCG01. The sequence goes on from JANNEZ010000319.1 coordinate 9,563, forward strand.
GTTGCCCTCAAAAAGGCCGCTTTTCACCAAAACACGTTTTACCAAGCCACGCACTCAAAGCCCTGCATTGTGAATTCAGAGACCGACAGCACCTACCTGGCGAACGCGCTGCGCCAGCACACCATCAGCATCCGTGGCGCGCGCACGCACAACCTGAAGAACATCGACCTCGACATTCCGCGCAACCAGCTGGTGGTGATCACCGGCCTCTCCGGCTCGGGCAAGTCCTCGTTGGCGTTTGACACGCTCTACGCCGAGGGCCAGCGCCGGTATGTGGAAAGCCTTTCCACCTATGCACGGCAGTTCTTGCAGCTGATGGACAAACCCGATGTGGACGTGATCGAAGGCCTCTCGCCGGCCATTTCCATCGAGCAGAAAGCCACCAGCCACAACCCGCGCTCGACCGTGGGCACGGTCACTGAAATCCACGACTACCTGCGCCTCTTGTTCGCCCGCGCCGGCACACCGTTTTGCCCCGATCACGATTTGCCATTGCAGGCGCAGACGGTGAGCCAGATGGTGGACGCGGTTTTGGCGCTGCCAGTCGATACACGCCTGATGATCCTCGCGCCGATGGCGCGCGAGAAAAAAGGCGAGTTCCTCGACGTGTTTGCCGACATGCAGGCACGCGGCTACGTGCGCTTCCGCGTCGATGGCGAACTGCTCGAGTTCGACGCGCTGCCCAAGCTCAAAAAGACCGAGAAGCACGATATCGACGTGGTGGTGGACCGGCTGCGCGTCAGGGAAGACATGAAACAGCGCCTGGCCGAGAGTTTTGAAGCGGCGCTGAAAATCGCCGACGGCCGCGCGATTGCGATGGAGACGGGCACGCCTGAAAAAGCGCCCATCGAGCACCTCTTCAACGCCAAATTCGCTTGCCCGGTTTGCAGTTATTCCATCCAGGAGCTGGAGCCACGGCTGTTTTCCTTCAATTCGCCGGTGGGCGCCTGCCCGGCCTGCGACGGCCTGGGCCAGCAGGACTTTTTTGACGAAGCGCGTGTGGTCGCCTTCCCGTCTTTAAGCCTGGCCAGCGGCGCCATCAAGGGTTGGGACCGGCGCAACGGGTATTACTTCTCGATGCTGGAGAGCCTGGCCAAACACTACAAATTTGACCTTGAAAAGCCCTTTGAGTCCCTCGCCCCGGAGACACAAAACGCCATCTTGCACGGCTCGGGCGAAGAGGAAATCAAGTTCAGCTATGTGATGGATTCCGGTCAATCGGCGGGGAGGAAAATCACGCGCAAGCACCCGTTCGAAGGCATCCTGCCCAACATGCAGCGGCGTTACCGTGAGACCGATTCAGCCCTGGTGCGCGAAGACCTGGCGCGTTACCGCAGCACGCAGCCGTGTAGCGATTGCGGTGGCTCACGCCTTCGGCGCGAGGCGCGGCACGTCAAACTGGTGGGCCACACGGTGCTCAAGGAATCGGGCCAGGTACCCACGGCCCGCGTCATTTTCGACCTCAGCCACATCACGCTGCGTGAAAGTTTCGACTACTTCAACACCCTGCACATCCCCGGCGCGAAAGGCGACATCGCCGCCAAGGTGATCCGCGAAATCGGCTTGCGACTGAAGTTTTTGAACGATGTGGGCCTGAATTACCTGAGTCTGGACCGCAGCGCCGAAACGCTCAGCGGTGGCGAGTCGCAGCGCATCCGCCTGGCGTCGCAGATCGGCTCGGGCCTGACAGGCGTGATGTATGTGCTGGATGAGCCCAGCATCGGCCTGCACCAGCGCGACAACGACCGCCTGATCAGCACACTCAAACACCTGCGCGACATTGGCAACAGCGTGATTGTGGTCGAGCATGACGAAGACATGATCCGCGCCGCCGACCACGTGATCGACATGGGCCCCGGCGCAGGTGTGCATGGCGGGCGTGTGATGGCGCAGGGCACGTTTGAACAGGTGAAAAACACGCCCGCGTCGCTCACCGGGCAGTACCTCGCGCACACGCTGCAAATCGCCGTGCCCAAACGCCGCGCCAAGTGGCAGCCCACGTTGATCAGCAACGCGCCCAACGACAAATTCAAGTCGAAGTTTCCCCCCAGCCCCGCCGCCGAACGCCGCGCTGCGCGCGAGGCGCTGCACTTGCTCACGCAGGGCAACATGCAGGCGCTGCGGCTGATCGGCGCCAGCGGCAACAACCTGAAAAGCGTCAACGTCGAAGTGCCGGTGGGCCTGTTCACCTGCGTCACCGGCGTCTCGGGCTCGGGCAAGTCCACGCTGGTGAACGACACGCTGTATGCCGCCGTGGCCCGCACGCTCTACCGCGCGCACGAGGAGCCCGCCGCCCACGAAGCAATAGAGGGCATCGAACATTTCGACAAAGTCATCAGCGTCGACCAGTCGCCGATTGGCCGCACGCCGCGCAGCAACCCGGCCACCTACACCGGCCTTTTCACCCCCATCCGCGAGCTGATGGCCGAGGTGCCGATGGCGCGCGAACGCGGCTACGGACCGGGGCGCTTTTCATTCAACGTGGCCGGTGGCCGCTGCGAAGCCTGCCAGGGCGACGGCGTGAAACGGGTCGAGATGCACTTCCTGCCCGACGTCTATGTGCCCTGCGACGTGTGCCATGGCATGCGTTACAACCGCGAGACCCTGGAGGTGCAGTACAAAGGCAAAAACATCGCCCAGTTGCTGGACATGACGGTGGAGGTGGCCTACGAGTTTTTGAACGCCGTGCCCACCATGGCGCGCAAGCTGCAGACCCTGCTGGACGTGGGCCTCTCTTACATCCGCCTGGGCCAGAGTGCGACCACGCTCTCCGGCGGCGAAGCCCAGCGCGTCAAACTGGCGCTGGAGCTCTCCAAACGCGACACCGGCCGCACGCTCTACATATTGGACGAGCCCACCACCGGCCTGCACTTCGCCGACATCGACCTGCTGCTCAAGGTGCTGCACCAATTGCGCGACGCCGGCAACACCATCGTGGTGATCGAACACAACCTGGACGTGATCAAAACCGCTGACTGGCTGATCGACATGGGCCCTGAAGGCGGCTCGGGCGGTGGCGAGGTGGTGGGCGTGGGCACGCCGGAGGATTTGGCGGCCAACCCGGCCAGCCATACGGGGCGGTATCTGGCGCGTCTGCTTTAATCCTGGGTCAATTAAGTTGGCGAGACCAGGTGGCGTTACTTTGAAAGCCCGCAACGGAATGGGCCCGGGCGACTCCTCACGCCAGCGCGGCGCCCAGCTTGCTGAAGTGCCCATCTGCCGTTAACACAGGCAGCCCATGGCGAATTGCCACGCTGGCGATCAGCGCGTCGGTCAATGGGAGTTGGAAACCCTTGTTGCGAAGTGCATGCAAAGACCGCCCAGCGCTGACCCAGTCGGCTGGTTCAACGTCAAGCAAGGGCACGTTCTCGAACAAAAATTCCAGCTGACGCTGCTCTTTCTGCCCTTTCACACCTTGCAGCAGCTCGGTTTGATTCACGCTGCACATCAGTGCAAGATCGTCAGCCAACGCACGCTCCACTTGATCGGCCAAGGCGCCGTTGCCTGGCCGCAGAAAATCAATCCAGCCGCAAGTGTCGATCAGCACCCGCCCCGCGGGGGAGGTGCTCATGCCGCGCGACCCTGCTGCAAATCACGGTTTACCTCGAGCGCCCGCAAATCACGCCAATTGTCGGCAATCTGGACCTGGCCGCGCAGGGCCAGCACTTTCTTCTTGCGGGACTGCCGCAAATACTCGTCAAGGGCCTGGCGAATAGCGCCCACGGCACTCTTTTCGCCAGTGATTTGCATTAAATCCCGAACCTGCGTATCATCAATTGTCAATGTGGTTCTCATCAAAATCTCCATACAAAAACATCAACCAATTGTAGCCACGGTGTTCTCCATGTCAACTCAGTATCCGAAGCCGACTGTCCACCGCGTGTTGGCAGTCAATGATGTCCAGCTGCAAGCCTTGGCCGAGTTGCGAGATTTTTTTTGCCGGCTGGGCGGCTGGTGATGCTTGAAACGCACCGGCAGCAGAGTTCAAACGCCTAGTTCGCGGGGTAATTGAACCGATTGCAAGTTAAAAATGGGCGGTTGTCGGCCAGGAACCGGCATTTCAGGCGACCCCTTGCAGCAGCTGGTCACCCGACGGAACTCAGTCCGGCAAATGCGCCTTGATCGCGTTCGCGCGCGCCGAGTATTGAATACTGCCGTCAGGGCAGACCGGCAATCCGGCTCGCACAGTCTCCATCAGCCTCACACGATCGGTAGTTGTCATTGCCGCAATCATCTTGCCAATGGGGCTGTAGCCGGGTGTCTGTGCTTGCCAGAAGGCGTCGAAATCGGGGAATGGCACTGTCACGCTAATCGACCTTGTGGCGATCCCTTCAAACCCTGCCTGCTCGAACAATGTAGCGAGCGCGTCCACGCTCGACTCCCTCGTCCCCGGCGTTGGTGGAAAATCTGCGCCGGTTTGGCGGATCGCTAGGCGCAACGGCCAACTGGGGGAGCGATCCGCTTCGAAGTCCCAAACGAAGCCGGCGACCACCCCACCCGCACGTAAAACGCGGCGCATTTCGGAAAGTGCCCGGGGTCGATCGGCGATGAAGTTGATAACGAGAGCGGAGGCGACGACGTCGAATGAGGCGTCGGGAAAGGGCAGAGCCTGCGCATCCGCTACCTGGAAATTCGCTCGCCGTCCTCCCGGACGGCGGCACGCGTGGTCGACCTGTGCCTGCGCCGGGTCGACGCCGAAGACCGCCGAGGGCGAGCAGGTGTCGAGTATCAACTCGGTGAAAACGCCAGTGCCGCAACCGACATCGAGCCAGTGCGCCCCCGCTGGTGGCGCCAGCCAATCAATGAAGACTTCTCCGGCGGCACGGCTCCAGCGCCCCATGAAGCGCTCGTAGGCAGCGCTGTCGTCGAAGCTGTGCGCAACTTCCGCCATGGTTATTCCGGTTTGAGACCGATTTCTTTGACCAGCGCTGCGTTGACGGCGATTTCCTTTTGCACATGCGCGTCGAATTCGTTCGGCGTCATGGCCATCGGATCGACGCCGAGTGCGGCCAGCCGCTCCCGCGTCTTGGGCTCTTGCAGCGCTTTGAGCGTCTCGCGGTGAAGCTTGTCGACAATCTCGCGCGGCGTCTTCGACGGCAGAAAGAGTCCGAACCAGATCGGATACTCGGCGTTGGCAATACCGGCTTCCAGGGTGGTCGGCACGTCCGGCAGCGCGGCGGCACGTTTGGCGCCGTTCACCACGAGCGCAACGAGCCTGCCCTCCCGAACCTGAGGCAGAACAAGCCCGACCGGTCCAAAAAAGAAATCAACCCGTCCGGCCATCACTTCGGACATGGCTTCCGCGCCGCCTTTAAACGGAATATGCACGGCCTTCACTCCCGCGCTTGACAAAAATCGCTCGGCGCTCAGATGGGTTGCGGTGCCGATACCGACCGACGAGAAGTTCAGCGCACCGGGCCTGGCTTTGCCTGCGGCGACAAGGTCGCCAACGGTTTTGAAATCCTTGCCCGGCGCAACGACCAAGACATTTGGCGAAATGCCAAGCGGCACGACCGCTGCGAAATCGCGCGCCGGATCGTAAGTCAGCTTTGAATAGACCGACTGCGAGATCGTGTGCACAGACCCGGTGGCAAGCAGGGTGTAGCCATCGGCATCCGACTTGGCGACGAAGGCCGTACCGATCATCCCGCCGGCGCCGCTTCGGTTCTCCACGACGATGGGCTGCCCGAGTTGCCCAGAGAGCTGCTCGAACACCACGCGCGGGATGATGTCGGTGCTGCTGCCAGCGGCGACCGGCACGACGGCCCGAAGCGGCTTCACTGGCCAGGTCTGCGCCCCGGCACCCACAGTCGACAACGCCAGGCCGAGCGCGGGCAATATCAACAAACGGATCAGTTTCATGGCTTTACTCCTTGTGGACCTGACCGCCCCCCCGAGGCGGCGGAGGTCACATGGCAATGTTGACGCGCGGGCGACTCGCCGTCCAATACATAATAATTCTTGTAATTCATGCCGAACTGGCATAAAAAGCGGTATGGACTTGCGGCACATTCGAACCTTTGTTACCGTGGCCGAACTCGGCACCGTGACCCAGGCTGCCTTGCGCCTGCACATCGCCCAGCCCGCTCTGTCCCGGCAGATCAGCGATCTTGAGGACGAACTCGGTCTGCACCTTTTCGATCGCATCGGACGCCGCCTTCTGATGTCCAGCGAAGGCGAGCAGCTGCTCGGTGATTGCCGTGACCTGTTGAACCATGCCCGCGCCATCGGCGAACGGGCGCAAGCGCTCCGGCGCGGCGACACCGGTGTGTTGAAAGTGTCAGCGTCGCCGCATTTCATCGAAGGCATCTTTCCTGATTTCTTGCACATCTACGCGCAACGTTATCCCAACGTGGAGGTGAAACTGATCGACATCGTCGGCCCTGACATGCTGCCCAAGCTGATACGCGGCGAGCTTCACTTTGCACAAAGTCTCGTCAGTGCGATCGAGCCGGAAGATCAACGCTTCGCAAGCCATCCGCTTGCACCGATGGATATGCTTGCTGCCTGCCGTCCTGAAGTGAATCTTGGCAAAGGCGAGACGATCGAGATTGCTCGCCTGGCGTCCTTTCCCTTGCTGCAGATAAGTTCCGAGTTCGTGATTCGCAGGAGGTTTGACGCCGCCTGCCGGCTCGCGGGGTTCGAGCCGAACGTTTTGCACGAAAGCCGCGCCCCGCAGGCCTTGCTCGCGCTGGCCGAAGCGGGGCACGGTATAGCGATTATTCCGTCGGCTTTACGAACACATCGATATAACTTGCGAATTGTCCGCGTGACGTACCGGGGCAAACCGCTGCGCGAGTCGCTGACCATGTTGTCCGACAAGCGGCGCCCGCAGCCACCCTATGCCACGGCATTTTGCGAAATGCTCGCTGAATACATTCGGGAGGTCTTCCCACTCACGCGGCCGACCGGACCCAGGACCGACAGAGCGGTAAAGCGATCTACTGCGCGCAAAGCCGTGTGACCGCTTCTCAGCGTCGCTGGCGCCCTATCGATGGTGCGCCACGCGTGAAAAAAATCGGGCTCGGCGCGTCAGGTTTGGCAATCACGGCAGTTGTTGGGCCGTGTGCTTCACTCTCAAAATCTGCACGGCGCGAGCCTCGGTCAGCACACGATAAAAAACGATGTAGTTCGGATGTATGACCAGTTCGTCCCAAGGGCATGCGCAGTTCGTGCAAGAGCGCGCCATCGACCGCAATGTTGGAATGGGTGGCTGTTTTCATGCCGTATTCGGCACTCCCATGCTGAATAATCTGGTGTGATCCAGGAAACAAGATGCCCGATCCAAAAATCAGTACTCCGTCGCCACGGCCAGCTACCGTCCACCGTCTGTTGACAGTCAATGATGTCCAGCTGCAATCCCTCGCCGAGGTGTTGATCGACTGCGTCGCCGGTGGCGCGTCGGTGAGTTTCATGCACCCGCTGTCACAACAGAAGGCGCTGGCCTTCTGGCGCGTGGTCGCCCAGGGCGTAACAACCAGTGAACGCGCGCTGCTGGTGGTCGAAGATGACAGCGGCATCGTCGGCACCGTGCAGCTGATCCTGTCGCAACCTGAAAACCAGCCCCACCGCGCTGACGTGGCCAAAATGCTGGTGCACCGGCGCGCGCGCCGCCAGGGCCTGGGCGAAGCGCTGATGAAGGCGGCAGAAGCCTGCGCCGTGGCGTGTGGCAAGACGCTGCTGATGCTCGACACCACGGTGGGCATGGATGCCGAGCGCCTGTATACACGCCTGGGCTGGCAGCGTTTTGGCGAAGTGCCGGGGCACGCGCTGCTGGCGCAGGGCGGGCTATCGGACACGGCTTTTTTCTACCGGGTTCTGGGCGAACATACCCATAATGAGAATGATTGATTTTGAGTTGTCTAATTTTGCGTTTTTAATTAATTTATGAAATTTTATTGATTATTTTATAATATTTATTGTTATATTTTATATATCAAAAAAATGAATATTTACGTGACTTATAATCAAATTTATTTCTATACAAACTATTTAAATTATTTATTTTTGCATTCACCGGTATGCACCAAGCACTCGACACGCCCCACCCGTCCCTTTATTTCGACTACAAGGTCTACCCGGCAGCGCCCCGCCCAGCTGTTGCGGTGGTGCAGCCTGTGCTCATCGTCGGCGCGGGGCCGGTCGGTTTGTCTACGGCCCTGCTGCTGGCCCGCCACGGGGTGCGTTGTGTCGTCATCGAGGCCGAGCAGCAGGTGTGCTCGGGCAGCCGGGCGATTGCCTTTACGCGGCGCTCGCTCGAAATCCTGCAACAAACCGGCGCCCACACCGCGTTTGACAACATCGGCCTGCCCTGGGGTTGCGGCAATTCCTTTTACCGGGGTAAGCAGGTGTTCCGCATGGAGACGCCGCACCACGCCAACGACCGCTTCGCGCCCTTGACCAACCTGCAGCAGCAGTTCCTTGAAGCTGCCTTGGTCGAGCGCGTGCAACAGCAGCCGCTGATTGAGCTGCGTTGGGGCCACAAAGTGCTGGGCGTGGCCCGCAATGACCTTGACGCAGACCGCAGCCCAGACCCAGGCCTCGGCCCAGAAACCTGCACCGGCGCGCCAAATACGCAAGCTGCCCTCGACATCGATACACCCGACGGTCCCTACACGCAGGCCGCGCGTTACGTGGTGGCCTGCGACGGCGCGCGCTCCGGCCTGCGCAGCCTGCTGGGCCTGAAGCTCGAAGGCAGCAGCTACGAGGGCCGTTTTGTCATTGCCGACATCCGCATCAAGCTGCCCCTGCCCACCGAGCGCCTGGCCTTTTTCGACCCCATCTGGAACCCCGGCAACACCGTGCTGATGCACCGCGAGCCGCTGGACATGTGGCGTGTGGACTACCAGTTGCCGGCCGGCGAAACCCCCGAAGAAGCGCTGCGGCCTGAGTCGCTGCACGGCCGCATCCAGGCGCAGCTGGACATGATCGGCCAGGGCGGCATCCCGTGGGAGATGGATTGGTCCAGCGTGTATTCAGCCCGCGCGCTCACGCTGCCCGACTTCCGGCACGGGTGTTTTCTGTTCGCCGGCGACGCAGCGCACATGTTGCCCATCTTCGGTGTGCGCGGCGCCAACACCGGTTTTCAGGACGCGCAAAACCTGGCCTGGAAACTGGCCCTGGTGGTGCAGGGCAAAGCACCTGCAGGCCTGCTGGAGACTTATTCACACGAGCGTGTGGCGGCGGCGCGGGAGATTGTGGAAGAAGCCGGCAAAAGCACCCGCTTCATGACACCACCCACGCGCGGCTTTCGGCTGCTGCGCGACGCGGTGCTGTCGCTCTCGCTCACGCAGGCCTTTGTGCGCCCGCTCTACCACTGGCGCACCTCGCGGGCGCATGCGTACCTCGATTCCCCGTTGAACGCGCCGGGTGACGACAACGCCGCGTTCACCGGTGGCGTGCCCGCGGGCGAACCCATGGCCAACGTGAAACTCGCCGAGGGCGACTTCCTGATGGACCATTTCCCCACAGGGTATTGGCTGCTGGTGCTGGGCGCCACCCTGCCTGCCGATGTGGCCGGGGTGGTGGCCGATTGGCAGCAACGCGGTTATGCGATTGCAGTGCAGCACAGCACCCACGCCGCAGTGCTGGCTGCCTATGGCGCGACAGGCGGCCCCAACGCCACGGGCGCCTGCGCCGCTTACCTGTTTCGCCCCGACCAGCACGTCTGCGCCCGCTGGCTCACGCTGGACGCCCCGCGTCTGGCGACCGCGCTGCTGCGCGCCACAGGCCACCCGAATTGAAAGCACCCATGATCAGAGCAGCCATGAACCCCGCAACTTCTCCCCTGACCATCCCCCAGCTCGAAAACGTCTACGACCTGCTTGCCGACGCCATTGACCAGGCCGGGCCGCAGTGCTCCGAGCTCTTCCTCACCAAGCTGTGTTTGCTGCTGGCCAATCAACTGGGCGACGACGCCGTGGTGCTGGAACACGTGCGCTCAGCCCTGGCCGACTTGGCGCCGCCCCTCACCCGGTGAAATCACCCGCTGAAATCCTCCGCTGAAGCAGGGCAGGAAATTTGCGACCTGCCGTGCGGCAGGTGGCCACAGCGTCACCTGACTGTCACGGACTTGCCTTGAGGCCGTCATGTTCGGCAGCTAGCCTTGGTGGTTTGTTCCATCCACACCAAAGGCCCCTGCATGAACATGACCCTTCGCAACACCGCGCTTGCGCCGCAATCAGACGTCAGCGATGACGATTGCAACACCAGCAACAACCCCTCGATTCACACCATTGTTGCCGCGCGCCTGAGCCGTCGCGGGCTGCTTCGCGCCGGCGTCGGCACTGCGGGTGGCGCTGTCTTTGCCAGCCTGTCGCTGTCGGCTTGCGGCGGGTCAAGCGCGCCCGCCACCGTGCCGGCTTCTGCTGCCGCGGCAGACCTCAAACTCGGTTTCACGGCCGTAGACAAGAATCTTCTGGACAGGGTGACGGTTCCTGCAGGCTACACCGCCAGCGTGTTGTTCGCCGTCGGCGATCCGATTGCCGGGGCAACGCCCGCCTTTCTGAACGATGGCACCGACACCGACTACGCCAACCGCGCCGGGGACCACCACGACGGCATGGAGTATTTTGGCCTCAACGCTTCGGGCGCGGCACGCGACGCCGCCGGCTCAGACCGTGGTTTGCTGGCCATGAACCATGAAGCCCTCACCGACCAATTCCTGCATGCTTTGGGCACGACGCCCAACCCGCGCCCGGTGGCCGAGGCGGACAAAGAAGTGGATGCGCACGGCGTTTCGGTCATTGAGGTGCGCAAAACGGCGGGCAAATTCGCGTATGTGCAAACTTCGGCGTTCAACCGCCGCATCACGCCTTTGACACCCATCGCGATCAGCGGGGCGGCGCGGTCGAACGCCCTGATGAAAACGCTTTTTTCACCCGCCGGCGCCGACGGGCGCGGCACCATCAACAACTGCGGCACGGGCTACACGCCTTGGGGCACCTTCCTGACGGGTGAGGAAAACTGGTCGGGTTATTTCACGCGCTCCGCCACCGACAACGCGGCCCGTGGCGGCACGACAGCGCGTTCGGTGGTATCGCTCAACCGCTATGGCCGCGCACAGGGCGCTGCCAGCCGCCACGGCTGGGAAAGCGCCGGGCCAGACGACAAATACGCGCGCTGGATCATCAGCCAGACAGGCGCGTCGCCGGATGGCAGCGACGACTACCGCAACGAGATGAACACCTATGGCTACGTGGTTGAAATCGACCCGTATGACAAGACGGCTGCCATCAAGAAACGCACCTCGCTGGGCCGCTTTGCCCACGAGAGCGCGGTGTTCGGCAAACCCATTGCGGGCAAGCCGCTGGCGGTGTACCAGGGTGATGATTCACGCGGCGAATACATGTACAAGTTTGTCTCTGCCACAGCCTGGGACGCCGCCGACGCCAGCCCGGTCAGCCGCATTGGCGCTGGCGACAAATACCTGGACAACGGCAAGTTGTACGTGGCCAGGTTCAGCGCCGACGGCACCGGCGCCTGGGTGGAACTGGCGCTTTCAAATGCCGCCATTGCCACCTATGCCGCCTATGCCTTCGCCGACCAGGCCGACGTGTTGGTGAACGCGCGCCTGGCCGCAGATGCGGTAGGAGCCACCAAAATGGACCGGCCCGAATGGTGCGCGGTCCATCCCGTGACGGGCGAGATCTATTACACGCTGACCAACAACAGCAACCGCAAGATCAACCCCACCGGCACGCAAATGCTGGTCGATGCCGCCAACCCCAGGTCATACAGCGATTCCTTTGCGGGCGGCGCGGCTGGCTCGCCGGGCAACGTCAACGGCCACATCTTGCGCCTGAAGGAAAACGGTTCCGAATCCAGCGCGACGGCTTTCACCTGGGATGTCTATCTGTTTGGCGCGCAAGCCGACGCGGACGCCGTGAAAATCAATCTGTCAGGCTTGACGGCGGCGCAGGACTTCTCCAGCCCGGATGGCCTGTGGTTCAGCCGCGCCAGCAGTTTCTGCTACATCCAGACCGACGACGGCTCCTTCACCGATGTCACCAATTGCATGATGCTGATTGGCCAGCCTGGACAGGTGGGCGATGGCGGCGCGCTCACGCTGAACCACACCAGGACCGACGGCA
>JANNEZ010000276.1:0-8933 GCA_031379255.1 Rhodoferax sp.
GCAGCAGGCGTTGGCACCTTCGGCAGTTCCAGCCGGAGCTCTTGGATCCGTTTCTCGATCGACACTCGTCCACCTCCACAATCTGCAGGCTCTCCATTGAACCTATCGCGCAGTCTACGCCATGCAGTCGGTCCCGCCTCAACTCAAACGTTCAAAATCCAATGAGCGCGGTGATTGGGCCACGCGGAGGCTGATAAACGCAGCGGCCTCATAAACGGAACCAGTCACCTGCAATCATATGCTCTCGAAAATATAGCGAACTATATTTATTCTGCAAGAGCCAAAAGGCTAAAAACATTTATGGATTTGCTACCCCAGCCACTCCAGCACTGGTTTGGGCATGGGCGAGAAGATTCAGCTTGCGCCTTTTTCAGGTGTGAAGTGGCAAGCAAGCCAACGCGATCTGTTCGATGTGGCGATGGTCAGTGCCGCAGCAACCGCCAAAGACATTGAGAAACTTCAGGGACTGCTTTTTCAGGCCAGCATAGTCCTGCGCCAGCGCCACCGGGTTTCCGATGTCGAGTGAGGGCGCTTCGTTCAGCTCGGCATGGCTCATGGTGGAGGCGTTGGCGCGCAGCCCGTGGATGCGCCGCTTCCATGGCTCATCTTGTCTGACGGCGCTGCTGAAGTGGCTGGGATGGGCGCAGTTGATCATGTAGTAGGCCGGGTAGCCCGACGTGGCGTCGTCCACTTGCTGGATGGCGTCGCCCAGGGGCTGTCCGGTCGGCAGCTTGCCGTCTGTTTCGAGGGTAAAGGAAATCACGACAGGCAAAGCCGCGTTCCTGGCCGCCCGTGCCAGGCCGATGGCCTCTTCCGCATAGTTCATGGTGATGGCGGTGGCCAGGTCTGCCGCCGTGTTGGCGAATGTCTCGATCTGCACGGCGTGATAACTCTCGGCTTGTGCCGCCGACATCTTGTCGCCGGGGATGTAGCCGTCGCCACGCGGGCCGACACAGCCGCTGATGATGACCGGCGCTTCCGGGGTTTCGTGTTCAGCACGGATGTCCTCCAGCAGGCGAACGCTCTGCCTGTTGGCTTCTGCGAGCGCGTCGCGGCTGTATCCGAGCTTGTCGCCCCAATCCGCGCTGGCCCGCCAGGTGGGGGTTTCAAGCACCAGGCCGCACCGGTGCTTTTGCGCGAGTTGCGCATAGGTGCGAAAGTACTTCTTGAGGGCTCCTTCGCCACTCGGTGTGTTGAGCAGGTGGAAGGCGGCGAAATAAGGCAGGTCTTGCCCTTCGAGAAAAATCAGCGTGGTTTCGATGCCGCCGTCCGTCAGGAAGAAAGCGTCCTGCATCTGTGGCAGCGCTTGCCGGTACTTCTGCATGTGGTATCTCCTTTGCAAGATGCGGGGATACGACGGGTGTCAATGCGCTCCGCTCGCCAGCCATTCTGGCACCGGTTTGGGCATGGGCGGGTAGGCCCAGTTGTGCTTCTCGCCCTGCGCGTGGCAGCACCAGGAATACAGCGCGTCGTACATCACCATGCCGTGTGCCAGCATCTCGTGGTCGTTGGTGAAGTTGTGCGACAGGCCCAGTGAAATGGCCAGCAGGCCAGCGGCTTGCGGGGCCAGCTCCAACCGGTCGGTGTCGGCGCCGCGCACGATGGCGGCCATGTCCAACAGGCCTTGATTTTCTTTGCCTTGGTTCAACTTGCCCTGGTTCAGCCTGCCTTCACCATCCGCCAGCTTGTGCTTTTTGATGAAGGTGTCGAAGCTGCAATCACTGCCGACGTGGGTGTATTCCACACCTGGCACGTCATAGGGCGTGGCGCCGGTTTCCCTGGCCACGCGCATCACTTCGGCGCTGGGCACGTAGAGGAACTCGGGGGCCTTGTCGATGAAGCGGGCAATCAGCCAGGGGCAGGCGATGCGGTCGATCTTCGGGCGCTCGCGGGTGATCCATTTCATGATGTTTCCTTTTGATGATGTCAAGGTTTTTGCAAAGTGACCACTGGCAGAGCCGACTTGCGCCATTCTTCAATGCCACCGACCAGGTGCCGCGCGTCACGCCCGAGCGCCCGCAGGCACGCTGCCAAGGCCTGGCTGAGCTCATGCCCGTAGGCGCAGTACACGACCACCGGCTGGCCTGGCGCGGTGGCGGCCACGGCGTCTTTCCACTCCAGCCAGGCGGCCGGGTTGTGCCACTGGCCGCCGCCGATTTCATCGGCCTCTGCGGCACGTTTGATGTCGCGCCGCACATCGATGAGCACATGATCAAAACCTGCTTTGCGCCAGAGCGCGAGTTCGTTGACGTGGATGTCGCTCATGTCATTCTCCTGGGGGTTGTGAATCTGGGATTGGGTTTGGACGTCTGTGACAGGCAGGGACGCGGCCTGCAGGCGTGACCGGGCTTGAGCCAGCAGTCTGCGTTCCACACTGTTCAAGCGGCCCGGCGCTTGCCGTGCGTAGAGGCTGGCGCGCTGCTCACAGGCTCGCATCAGCCTTTGCGCCGATTTGCGCCACAGCAACAGCAGCAGAATAAACAGGGGCATGGCGGTCTCCTTGTTGGTTCGTCAGATCAAGAGCTTCCAGGCCAAGCCTGCCACGGCGCACCCGGCGATCAAGCGGATCACGCCGACCTTGTATTTAAAAAGGGCCACTGCAGCGGCAACCGTGATCAGCGCTGACACCCCGTCAAAGCCATTCAGCAGGCTGCCGGAAAAGCCTTTGGGCCACCACACGTGGTAAGCGAAGAAGAGCGCCAGATTGACGATCACACCGACCACTGCTGCCGTGATGGCTGTCAGCGGCGCAGTAAATTTGAGGTTGCCGTGGGTGGTCTCGATGAAAGGCCCACCGGCGAGGATGAAAACGAAGGAGGGCAGGAAGGTGAAATACGTCACCACCGTGGCGGCGGCGGCGCCTGCGAGAAACAGGGAGTCCGGGCCGAAGATCTGCCTGGCCCAGCCGCCGACGAAGCCCACAAAGGCAACCACCATGATGAGCGGGCCGGGCGTGGTTTCACCCAGGGCCAGGCCGTCAATCATCTGCGGCCCGGTCAGCCACTGGTGGCCATCCACCGCGCCCTGGTACACGTAGGGCAACACCGCGTAGGCGCCGCCAAACGTGAGCAATGCAGCCTTGGTGAAGAACCACGCCATCTGGCTGAGCACGCCATCCATGCCGACCATAAGCACCAGCAGCGCAAAAGCGGCACCCCACAACACCAGGCCAAGCACGGCGATCTTCAACAAACCGGCGCGTGTGAACAACGCGTGCTGTGGTGTGGGCGTGTCGTCGTCGATCAGCGCTGGGCCAAAGCTGGCCTTGGCCGCGCCGTGACCGCCGCCGACGGCGAATACCTCGGGCTTGAAGCGGCCCCCCAGGTAGCCGATCAGTGCCGCGCACAACACGATGACAGGGAAGGGCACATCCAGCGCGAAGATCGCCACAAAAGCGGCGGCGGCAATGCCCCAGAGCCAGTTGTTTTTCAGCGCGCGGCTGCCAATGCGGTGCGCGGCGTGCAGCACCAGCGCCGTCACGGCCGGCTTGATGCCGTAGAAGATGCCTGCCACCAGCGGCAATGAGCCAAAGGCGACATAAATCCACGATAACGCGATCAGGATGAAAAGCGAGGGCAACACAAACAAGGTGCCCGCCACAATGCCGCCCCACGTGCGGTGCATCAGCCAGCCGATGTAGATGGCCAACTGCTGCGCCTCGGGCCCGGGCAGCAACATGCAGTAGTTCAGCGCGTGCAAAAAGCGCTTTTCACTGATCCAGCGCTTTTGCTCGACCAGCTCGGTGTGCATGATGGCGATTTGCCCGGCAGGGCCGCCGAAGCTGATGAAGCCCAAGCGGAGCCAGTACCAGAAGGCGGTTGCAAAGCTTACCGGCGCGGGCGGCAATGACGCAATGATCTCGCCGCGATGCGGCGGGATGACGGAATGATTGGCAGGCGGGGTAGAAGAGGCAGGTGGTTGAGTCATTTTGTCATCAAGCCGCAAAGCGGCAAGGTCATTCAATCATTGCTGAGGGTTGGCTGGCTGGCTGCGCCCGGCGTTGGCGTAAAGCGCGTCAAACACGGCGTCTGTGGCCTTGACCAGCGCATCGTCATCGGCGTGCACTTCGCGCAAACCGCCCAGCACAGCTTCCAGGCCGGCGGCCTGCGCGGCCGGAATGCCGCCGATGTCCAGGTAATGCACCACGCGGGCGATCTGCCGGAGCCGATCGTCGGTTTCCAGGCCAAAACTGGCCATCAGCACTTCAAAACTCACGCGGTTGCCGATGTGGGTGAAACGGGCGCCGTCGTAGTCGAAACCGAGCACGCCCCGGGGCGCCGTGGCCGGGTCATCGAGCCACACGAATTGCGCCGCCGGGTCGATGAAGCGCTGGATCAGCCAGGCGCAGGCGAGGCGGTCTACCCACGGACGGGCGCGCGTGGCCCAGCGTTTGCCCTGGAATTTGACCGTGACCAGGCGCGGGATGCTTCCCGCCACGGTGCGCGGCTCGCCTTTGGAAAAGCGCCGGTCGAGTTCGGCGCGAAGCTGGGCCAGATCGCCATCGGCGTGAGTGGCCGCCTGGCCGGGGTAGTAGTCCACCCGCTTCAAATTCTGCAAGGCCTCGGTGACGCCACGAAAACGCTTGCGGGCGTCGGTTTCACTCAATGCGCCAAGCTCCGCGAGCGTTTCGCGCAGCGTCTGGTGCCAGGCGGCGTAGGCGTCGCTGCGGTCGAACTGGGTGAGTATTTCCTGCTTTTGCGCCTCGTCTTTGGGCGACAGGGCCATCACCTGGGCGCTTCCGCCATGGTCCCGAACCTCGCTGGCCAATTGTTCCAAAACGCTGCCGTGTTCACTGGGCAGCACAAACGCGCCATCGCGCAGGGCAACACAACCCAGGCTTTTAAGCGCGCGCCAGATGCGCAAACGCACAGCGTTGGGCTGCGTGGGCAGGGTGACGAGCAAAAGTGACCACATAGTGAAGTTAAATTTGTATTAAGTATTTCAAAATTAGTAGTAAATATATCAAACAATTTAAAATTGTCAAGCAACCGGTAATTTCCGTGGGGTTCCCGCCCGCTCGGTGCCTCCGGTTTGGCGGCGTTGGCCCGTCATAAAATCATGGGTTATGCAAAATACCCAACCCACCCTAAAGCCCAACTGCCCCAATTTCTCCTCCGGTCCCTGCGCCAAGCGACCCGGCTATGACGTCAGCCAGCTGCAGTTGGACACATTGGGCCGCTCGCACCGCTCGGCACTAGGCAAAAAAGCGCTGGCTTTTTGTTGCTCCGAGACGGCGCGCATCCTCGGCTTGCCGGCCGGTTACCGCGTGGCCGTGGTCCCGGGCTCCGACACCGGCGCCATCGAGATGGCGATGTGGTCGATGCTGGGCGCGCGTGGCGTCGATGTGCTGGAGTGGGAATCTTTCAGCGCCGGCTGGGTGACCGACATAGTCAAACAGCTCAAGCTGCCCAACACCAATGTGCGCAAGGCTGGCTACGGCGACATCACCGATTTCGCGTCGGTGGACTTCAACAACGACGTCGTTTTTGTATGGAACGGCACAACTTCCGGCGTCAAAGTGCCCAATGGCGACTGGATTCCCGTCGATCGCCAAGGCCTGACGATCTGCGACGCCACCTCGGCCGTCTTCGCCATGGAGATGCCCTGGGACAAACTCGACGTGGTGACCTACTCGTGGCAAAAAGTGCTGGGCGGCGAGGGCGGCCACGGCATGTTGATCCTCTCGCCGCGCGCGGTCGAGCGCATTGAGACCTACAGCCCGCCATGGCCTTTGCCGAAAGTTTTCCGTATGAAGTCCGGCGGCAAACTCAACGAGGGTTTGTTCAAGGGCGAGACCATCAACACGCCGTCGATGTTGTGTGTCTCCGATTATCTGGACGCGCTGAAGTGGGCACAGGGCATCGGTGGTGTCAAGGGCACGGTTGCGCGCAGCGAAGCCAACCTGAAGGTCATTGAAGATTTTGTCGCGGCGAACGACTGGATTTCTTTCCTCGCCAAAAACAAGGCCACACGCTCCAACACCAGCGTTTGTCTGACCGTCAAGGCCTCGGAAGAGCAGGTCAAAAAAATGGCCAAACTGCTGGAAACCGAAGGCGTGGCCTATGACATCGGCTCGTACAAAGACGCGCCCGCCGGCCTGCGCATCTGGTGCGGCGCGACGGTGGAGCAGGCTGATTTGAAAGCGCTGATGCCCTGGCTCACCTGGGCTTACCAAGAAGTCACTGCCCCCGTGGCGGCCTGAAAACCGCCATGTACAAAATCAGAACCTACAACCAGATCAGCGTCAAAGGCCTGGAACGTTTTCCACGCAAGAGTTATGAGGTCGGCAGCGACATCGGCAGCCCCGACGCGTTTTTGCTGCGCAGCCAGAAGCTGCAGGGCGTGGAGGTGCCGAAGTCGCTGCTTGCCGTGGCGCGCGCTGGCGCCGGTGTCAACAACGTGCCGGTGGCCGACTACGGCAAGCTGGGCATCGTGGCATTCAACACGCCCGGCGCCAATGCCAACGCGGTGAAAGAACTGGTGATGGCCGGCATGTTGCTCGCCACACGCGGCATTCTGCCTGGCATGGCTTATGTGAGCTCGCTCACCGCCATGAACGACGCTGCAGCGATGGCCGCTTTGCTGGAAAAGGAAAAATCCCGCTTCGCCGGTGGCGAGATCAAGGGCAAAACCCTGGGCATCGTCGGCTTGGGCGCGATTGGCTCGATGGTGGCCGAGATGGCTTTGGGCATGGGCATGAAGGTGGTGGGTTTTGACCCGGCGCTTTCCATCGACGCGGCCTGGCGGCTCTCGAACGAGGTGCAGCGCGCCGAAAACCTGCAGGCTCTGATGGCGCGATCCGATTACGTGAGTTTGCACGTGCCCGCCATGGATGCCACCAAACACATGATCAACGAGGCCGCGTTGGCGGCCATGAAGCCGGGCGCGGTGTTGCTGAACTTCGCGCGCGAGACGATTGTCGATTCTGAAGCTGTGTTGAAAAGCCTGGCGGCTGGAAAGCTCGGCAAATACGTCTGCGATTTCCCCGAGCCCGCCATGCTGGGCAACCCCAATGTGATCGCCATGCCGCACATTGGCGCCAGCACCGAAGAATCGGAAGAAAACTGCGCCGTGATGGCGGCCAACCAGTTGATGGACTACCTTGAGAACGGCAACATCGCCAACTCGGTGAATTTTCCGGCAGTGAGCATGGGGCGCACACCGGGAGCGGGGCGCATCACCTTCTCCAATGACAACGTCTCGGGTGTGCTCGGCCACGTGTTGGGTGTGCTGGCCGAGCGCAAAGTCAACGTGCTCGACATGGTGAACAAAAGCCGTGGCGAGCTGGCCTTCAACATCATTGATGTGGAGGGCGCGCCCGGCGCAGACGTCGTCACGGCCATTGAAGCGGTGGAACACGTCATCCGGGTGCGGGTTATTTGAAAGTTCTCATTGCGGGTGGCGGCATTGGCGGTTTGGCGGCGGCGCTGGCCTGTTCGCGCGCGGGGTGCCAAGCCACAGTATTTGAGAAGACGCCATCGTTTGAACCGATCGGCGCAGGCATCCAACTCGGCCCCAACGTTACGCGCATCCTGCACGGCTGGGGATTGACCGGGGAGCTGAAGGCGCTTGCTGTTGCGCCTGAACATTTGCGCGTTCTGGATGCCGCCAGCGGCCACCTGCTTGGACAACTGCGTCTGGGCCAGGCCTCATTGCAGCGTTACGGTTCCCCCTACTTGACCATTCACCGCGCCGACCTTCACGCTCTCTTGCTCACGGCCCTGGCGCAGTTTCCGGCCAGCAAGGTTCACACCGGCAGGGCGATTGAGTCCTTCACGCAAAGTGATGAGGGTGTCAGTGTCACGTTTCCGGGCGGCGACACCCTCCATGGCGATCTTTTGGCGGGCGCCGATGGCCTGTGGAGCCGCGTGCGCCAGCAACTGCTGGCCGACGGCCCGCCGCAGCGCACCGGCCATGTCGCGCTGCGCGCGCTGGTGCCGCAGCAGGCGCTGCCACCCTCGCTGCGCAGCCAGGATATCAGCGTCTGGCTGGGCCCCCGCATGCACTTCGTGCAGTACCCGGTGCGTGGCGGTGAATGGCTGAACCTGGTGCTCATTCTGGAAGGTTCCGCCGGCGATGGGCACGACGGCTGGAACCAGTCGTTTGACGGGGAGCTGCTGCGCAAACAGATGCCCAACATGTGCGGGCCGCTGCAAAACATGTTGCAGGCCGCAGAGGCTTGGCAGGCCTGGCCGCTGTGCCGGCGTGCGCCAGTGCAACGCGCGCAGGAGCTGGCGCAAGGCCGTGTCGCCTTGCTGGGCGATGCCGCCCACCCGATGCTGCCTTACATGGCACAAGGCGCTGGCATGGCGATTGAAGACTCGGCCTGTCTGGCCAACAGCTTGGCTCAAGCACCGCAAGATGCCCCGCTGGCGGTCAGCCAGTACGCCGCCGCGCGATGGCAGCGCAACGCCCGCGTGCAAAAAAGGTCAATGCGCAACGGGCGGATTTTCCATGCCAGCGGCGCGCTGCGCCTGGCGCGCAACGTGGTGATGAAGCTGATGGGGGAGCGTCTGCTGGATGTGCCCTGGCTGTACGGCGGCCAATGACGCGCAGCGTCCGCTCAAGCTCAGGCGTAACCCACGCCCTGCGCATTCACATACAGCGCATACACCGAAGTCGTTGCCGCCATGAACAGGCGGTTGCGGTGCACGCCGCCAAAACACACGTTGGCGCAACGCTCGGGCAGGTCGATGCGGCCGATGAGTTTGCCGCTGCTGTTGAACACATGCACGCCGTCCAGGCCGGCTTCGCCCAGACCCCAGCCGCACCACAGGTTGCCGTCCATGTCGAGCCGGAAGCCGTCGGGCGTGCCTTTGGCGCCGGCTTCGATCAACACGCGGCGGTTGGCAAGCGACTTCACACCCACCTGGCCAGCCACCACGTCACAGGCCAGTATCTTGCGCGGTGTGGCGCGCGACTCAACGATGTAC
>JANNEZ010000331.1:0-2018 GCA_031379255.1 Rhodoferax sp.
CATCACCCAACGGCAGCTCGCGGAACAGGTGGGCACACGGGAGATCGAAATCTCGCGGATCGAGACGGGGCGCATCACGCCCGATGCGGCCATGAAACCTTTGTATTACCCACAGTTTGCATGACCAAATCGTTGCCACGCGGCGGTGATGGCGCGCAGTTCCTGCAGGCCACGCCATACGACGATCGGCCCGGGCTCGCCGTCGCTGCGTCGCGCCAAAAATCCGCCCAACTGGGCGATCCAACGGACCACGGCGCGCACGCTGGGCGGCTGGCTCGGGGGTTGGCCGGTCTGGTGCTGGTAACACCACAAGGCCTGCCATTGGGCGGCGCTCAACCAGTCACTGGCCAGTCCCTCCGGGGTCTCGCGCCCTGCTTTGCACAACGCCAGCACCCGCCAGGCGACAATGACATCCACCATCGCCACTCGCTGCAAGCGGGCCGCCGTCTCCAACTGACGCTGTTCGACCTGGCAGCCGCTCTTGATCACTTTGTGCAGCACTTCAATCTGCCAGCGCTGGGCGTACCAGCGGACTTTTTCCAGGGCGGCCTCCAGGCTCTCCACCGGCAGCGTGGTCAACAGCCGCCAGCCAACCGGCGTGGCCCCTTTGGGGGGACGCTGCTCTCGGGCCTCCACGACCCACAGCCGCAGCGGCGGTTGCTCTTCCTTCAAGCAGGGTGGGCGCAGCGTGACGCACGCAAACCGGATCGACAGAGTGGCCAGCCGTCCAGGCTGGCCGTCCTTGCGCGGCACCTTGATTTTCACCCGCCCCGCCACCCGCTGCGAGCCCAGGAAGTCCCAAAGATATTTCTGCGGATGGGCCACCTGCCGGTTATGCTGGGCGCGCACGAGCAAGTGCACGGGCGGGCCGGCCGCTGGGGCCAGGGCGGCGACGAACAAATCGTAGAGATCGCCCTCCCGGTCGGCCACATTCACCAGCGTGGTGTCGGCACACGCAGCCGCCAGCTGTTGGCAGGCTTGGAAACTTTCCATCCACTTTTGACTTTCCTTGTCTTGGCGCGGCGTCCGGTTGCGTTGCTGGGCCGAGCGACCAAAGTTCCTGGTCGAACGAGCCCAGCTCTGGACGTGACACAGTCCCAAGGGCTGGCCGCCCGAGGTGAGGGCCAAGGTCGAATGCAGGAACAAGCCGATGGTTTTGCTGCGGTTGTTGCCGATGGGTCCGAGGCCCTTGGTCTGGGGGTGAGTCGAGTAATTGAGACTGGTGGTGTCCTGCACACACAGCACGATGGGATGAGCCGCGGCGCGCTGGACGGTGGCCTGCACATGGGAGGCCAGAATGTCTTCGGGCGCGATGTCGTCGTGATCGAACAATCGATAGGCCGCTTTGGTCTTGGACCAGGAGCCGCAAGCTTGGGGGATGGACGCCGTGGGGCGCAAAGCGAAATCCGTGGCTGTGGTGATCAAGCGCGAGACCAGACGTCGATCGGGCAATGGGGCGTGGGCGAATTCGTGCGCGGCCCAGTCGGCACCGGCCAGTTGAGTGGACGGACGCGAGGATGCGATGTGTTGATGCATCCCGCCATAAACTACACGAATCCTAAAAGTACAACGTTAAAGTTGCGGGTAATACGAAGGACTTGTCACCGCTTTGCGCAGGCGACTTGTCGCCGTCGCACCCGCCAGGGCGTTCCTCGCTCGCAACTCGCCGGGCGCTGGTCGCGCCCTGGCCGGGTGGCAGGCCACCCGACCTGGAAAGCGGCGACAGGTCGCCGCACTCCAAGGTGCGGGCACGGGTCATCCGCGTCGATTCGGGTTCATCTCATTAACATGAAAACCATAATTGCTCTCTTGCTGGTGACGGTTGCCGTGTCGGCGTCCGCCGTGTCGTTGCGGGTGGGAACGGTGCGCGGGTTTCCCGGCCAGACGGTCGAGGTGCCGGTGTCGTTGCGCTATGGCACGAATGAGGTGCGTGATGTGGTCGCGCTCCAGGCGGACGTGGTGTTCGACGCGGGC
The DNA here is from genome assembly GCA_031379255.1 of Rhodoferax sp. Lineage (GTDB taxonomy): Bacteria > Pseudomonadota > Gammaproteobacteria > Burkholderiales > Burkholderiaceae_C > JANYCG01. Next base: position 1,975 of record JANNEZ010000331.1, read on the forward strand.
GGGTTGGGCGATGGCACGCCGGGCGGCGGACCTGCGCTGACGAG
>JANNEZ010000340.1:0-4264 GCA_031379255.1 Rhodoferax sp.
GAGCAGCAGGGTCCCCAGGTAGGGCACGAAGTAGACCGAGACAATCCAGCTGAGCACCAATGCGATCACGGTCACGGCAAAAATGGCGAAGGTGTATTCGCCGGTGACCGACTTTGCAATGCCGATCGGCAGGAATCCGGCCGCCGTGATCAAGGTTCCCGTGAGCATGGGCATGGCCGTTGCGTCATAGGCGAATGTCGCAGCGCGAACCTTGTCAAAACCCTCTTCCATCTTGCGCACCATCATCTCGACGGCGATGATGGCGTCATCCACCAGCAGCCCCAAAGCGATGATCAGCGAACCCAGGGAAATTTTGTGCAGGCCGATGTCCCAGTACCACATGGCCAGAAACGTCACCGCCAACACTAGCGGAATCGTAATGCCGACCACCAAGCCGGGCCGCATGTCGATGTAATAACGCTTGAAGAATTTTTGTTCATTCTTGCGCACGTGAAATCCAAGGGCGACAAAGCTGACCACCAGCACAATGGCCACCGCTTCAATCAATACGGCAATGAATTCGTTGACGGATTTTGAAACGGCAACCGGCTGGTTCTGCACCTGCACCAGCTTCACACCCAGCGGCAAGGCGGCCTGGATGGCGGCGGTTGCCGTCGTCAGCGATTTCCCCAGGCTGATAATGTCGCCGCCCCTGGCCATCGATACACCCAGCGCGATCACTTCCTTGCCCTGGTGGCGGACCTTGGTCAGTGGCGGGTCGGCGTAACCGCGCGAGATTTTGGCGATGTCGCCAAGTCGCAATTGGTTGCCGTTTGCACCCCTGATCGGCATGGCCGCCAACTGTGCTGTGGTTTCGAACTGGCCCGCAACCCGCACGGCAATCGTGTCGACCGGGGACTGCATGGCGCCGGCCGATTCCACCGCGTTTTGCTGCCCCATCTGATTGAGCACCTGGCCCATGTCAATGCCGAGCTGCGCCAGCCGCTTCTGGGATATTTCGATGTAAACCTTTTCATCCTGAGCGCCCATCAGCTCGACTTTGCTCACGTCTTTGACGCGCAGCAATTGCTGGCGCACATCTTCGGCGAACGATTTCAGCTCCGCCGGGTTGAAGCCGTCGGATTCGAGCGCATAGATCACACCGAACACGTCGCCAAAATCGTCATTGAAAAATGGGCCAAAAATGCCGGGAGGCAGTGTGCCCTGGATGTCGCCCACTTTCTTACGCACGAGGTACCAGATGTTGGCAACCTCCGAAGCCTTGAAATCATCCTTGAGTTGAAAGATGATCTGCGACTCGCCGGGCTTGGAATAACTCCGGATCTTGTCGACCTTGGGAACTTCCTGAAGCGCGTGTTCCAGTTTGTTGGTGATCTGCTCGGCAACCTGCTGAGCAGTCGCGCCTGGCCAATAGGTGCGCACCACCATGGCGCGGAAGGTAAAGGGCGGATCCTCGTCCTGCCCCAACTGGAAGTAGGCGACAAATCCGAGCAACATCAGCACGATCAGCAAATAACGCGTCAGCGCCGGATGTTCCAGCGCCCATTTGGAAAGATTGAAATGATCGGGTGAACTGGAAATGGCCATCACATCCTCATTTCGAAGCGGGTGCCACTGGCTTGGACGCAACGGCAGGTGTGGGCTCAGGCCCAGCCGCCGCCTTGTCTTTGTAAAGGGCCACTTTCTGCCCCGCCTGCAGCACATGCACGCCCGCCGCCACCACCAGCATGCCAGGCGTAACACCGCTTGAAACCACCACTTCGTTGCCCTCGGCCGACACCACTTCCACAGTTTGCGATTTAACGGTCATGCTTGGGCGGTCCACCACCCACACAGCTGTGGACTTGCCATCCCGCTTGAGTGCGCTGGTCGGCAATTTGATGACTTCAACACCCGCCAGCGACAGGGCCTGCGGCATCACATTGACGGTCGAGCCCAATGCAAGACTTTCGGCGGCGTCTTTGCCATCCATCGACACCTTTATCTGGAAAGTCCGTGTTACTGGGTCGGCGCTGGCTGCAATTTCCCTCACAACGCCCTTCAAAGTGGCTGAACCCGACCAGGCACGTACCTCAACTGGGGAACCCATGGTGACCAAGGCCACCTTGTCCTCCGGAACAGAGAACACCACGTCACGCGGACCGTCCTTGGCAATCCGCACAATCGTCTGGCCTGCGGCCACAACCTGTCCAGCCTCCGCCTCAATCCCCAGAACAACTCCGGCAACGTCAGCCGTCAATTTGGTATAGCCGGTCTGATTGCGTTGAGACGACAACTGCGCTTGCGCCTGCTCCAACTGGGCTTCGGCACCCTTGACGGCCGCGTCGCGCCGGTCAAGTTCGGCGCCGCTGATGAAATTCTGGTCTTTGAGCTCACTGAACCGCTTGTATTCCGCCACGGTCAAATTCCGGTTTGTCGCAGCGGACGTCACCTGGGCCTTTGCGGCATCCGCGGCCAACAAATAATCGCGCGCGTCAAGCTGCGCCAGCATTTGGCCTGACTTCACGCGCTGGCCGGCCTCCACTGAACGCTGCATCAGCTTGCCGCCGACACGAAACCCGAGCCGCGACTCGACCCTCGCCCTCACTTCACCCGAAAACTCCGCCCCCGATTCGAGCTTGACACTGCTGACCGTCACCACCTTGACGGCCCGCACAGGCTCCTGCGCCGGCTCCGGTTTGGAGCACCCGGCCAACAAGGCAACGGCAACACCTGCCAACGCAACCCAGGCAGCAAGCCATTGCGCATGGCTGAACATGGATGTGGCTTGTGGGGTAAATCGCTGAAATGACATGGCTGACCCGTAATAATGGCCCTTAAGTGGGCGAACCCCGGTTTCCAACAGCATCGGCACCCGCCTGCACCGAATCATTACCATTGGCCGGAATGACAATTTTAGGACTCCAAGGCACCGGCTTGTCAAGATTTATAGCATCGGGGCGAGCTTGACAGCGCACTTTAGCTACACGTAGGCCCCAATTGGAAGCGCCGCAGGCGATCTGCAGGCCCCAATTGGCCGACACACCCCTTGCGCTCCTGTCAGCCTGAGGCTTGAGCAACCCCGCACCGATACCAGAATCATGCCCCAAATCCCGCCAACCTCACCGCCGCTGCGCGCAAGTCCCGTCCCGGATGGTACGGCCAATACCACACACTATGAGAATTTTCCGGTGGCCTCCTGGCTGTGCCCTCCCCACTTGCGCGGACCTATTGCAGCAATTTATGCCTTTGCCCGCACTGCTGATGACATTGCCGATGAAGGTGACGCATCGGCACAACAAAGGCTGGATGATTTGGCCGCCATGTCAACCGACCTGCTCAGCTTGAGCAGCGGGAAACCCCACAGCGGCCGCTGGTCCGACGTCTTTGACGCCATAGACACCGCCCTGAAACAATTCAACCTGCCGGTCAATTTGCTCACCGATCTGCTGGATGCCTTTGCTCAGGATGTCGCGAAAACCCGGGACGGGGCCGGCTACAGCACCCAAGCCGAACTGCTGGACTACTGCCGCCGCTCGGCCAATCCGGTGGGTCGGCTTCTGCTGCACCTGCACCAGGTTTCAGACAGCCAATCCCTGGAAATGAGCGACAAGATTTGCACGGCGCTGCAATTGATCAATTTTTGGCAGGATTTGAGCCGCGACCTGCCGCGCGGCCGTTATTACCTGCCCGCCGAAGCCTGTGGCAAATTCCTGGTCACGCAGGCGCAGCTTCTGGCGGGTGAACACACGGCGCCGGTTCTGGCTCTGATCGGCGAGCAGGTCCAGCGCGCGAAAGCGATCATGCTGGAAGGCGCACCCCTGGTAAGGCGGATTCCCGGACGGGCGGGCTGGGAGCTTCGCCTGGTTGTTCAAGGGGGTTTGCGCATCATTGCCAAAATTGAACGCATGAACTACGGCACGCTCACAACAAGGCCGAAAATCACGGTGCGGGATGCGCCCCTCCTGCTGTGGCGCAGCCTCCTCATGTGACGGCGCAATGTAACAATCCGGCCATGACCCCAGAGGAATACGTTCAGGACAAAGCAGCGGCGTCGGGAAGCAGTTTCTACTACGCTTTCTTGTTTCTGCCCAAGCTGCGGCGCGCCGCCATCACGGCCTTTTACGCCTTTTGCAGGGAAGTGGACGACGTGGTTGACGAAACTGCCGACGCGAGCGTGGCCCGCACCAAACTCGCCTGGTGGCAGTCCGAAGTGGTCCAATCATTCGCAGGCCATCCCAGCCACCCCGTGATGAAGGCACTGATGCCGATGGCCAAGCCATTCAACATCGAAGCCCGGCAGTTGCTGGCGGTGATCGAAGGC
>JANNEZ010000353.1:0-2833 GCA_031379255.1 Rhodoferax sp.
CTGTGAGGTACGCCTGGATTACTGGTCATAAGCGCCAATGGCCTGTGAGTCTGCAATGCGAGGTATTGGGGGTGAGTACCAGCGGTTACTTTGAGCATGCTGGCTTGCGTCCCAATCCCAGCAGGCCCGGCAGACGCGTGAGCGACGAAGCCGTGTTGGCGCACATCAAGGCAGCCCACGCTGGCAGCAAAGGCGAATACGGATGGCCCAGGATCTGGAAGGAATTGATTTCCAAGGGCGTTCGGGTCGGCAAAGACCGCATCCACAAGTTGATGAAACTGCATGGTATTAAAGCCCGAGGCAAGAAGAGGTATGTGGTGACCACTGACAGCAAACACGATCTGCCGATTGCTGCCAATCTGCTGGAGCGCAATTTCCAGCCTGAAAAGCCCAATGCCGTCTGGACCAGCGACATCACCTACATCCACACTGATGAGGGTTGGCTGTACCTGGCCGCGGTAATTGATCTCTACGCCCGCCAGGTGGTGGGCTGGAGCATGACGTCCCACATGGAGACCAGCTTGGTGGCCGATGCGCTGCGTATGGCGTGGTTCCGGCGGCGCCCCGAACCGGGTCTGATCTTTCACTCAGATCGCGGCAGCCAGTACTGCAGCCATGAGTTTCAGGCAGCCTTGAGAGGGTACGGTATGAAAAGCTCAATGAGCCGTAAAGGCAATTGCTGGGACAACGCGCCCACCGAAAGTTTGTGGGGATCATTGAAAGTAGGCCGCATGTATGGCATGCAGTTTGAAACCCGCCGGCAGGCGATGGACGAGGTAATTGACTGGTTGACGTTCTACAATCACAGAAGACTTCACTCGACGCTGGGCTACGTGAGCCCCATGCAATTCGAGAATCACTGGTTCGCGGCACAGTTGAAGAAAGCCGCATAATGGTCCGGTTAAGCACTACGGAATTCAGGGGCAAGGTCACGGTACACGTTGTACGCGGCGCGAGAGTGGGTTCGCAAGGCCAACGCCAAGCCGTTGTCGACGCGCTCATCCATTGCACCCCGGGCAAGCGGTAAATTGGTGCCGAGCAGTTCGTCCTTTGCGCCGGTAAAGCTGGTTAGCCTGGAGGCGCCACGAAGCATCGCCGCCGCGCAACTGCGAGCCCGGCTGCCCAACGGTGTGCGCATGGAACTCATTGGCGGGGAGCCCGATGTGATGTTCGCCGCGATCCAAGCGCTCTGGGGGCGCTGATGTTTCGTAAGCGATCAATAAACCCCGTTCTTGCCGAGGTGCGCTGAGTGTGCTTGAAACGATGAATTTACGGAAGGGGTTTGGCGAATCGCCAGGGCAGCAGGGCTTCGTAATCTTCCAGGCGAGTGGCTCGGGGGAGTGCGGCGAACAATTCACACAGATACCGATAGGGCTCGACACCGTTGGCCTTGGCGGTTTCGATCAAGGAGTACAGATTGGCGCTGGCGGTGGCCCCGGCGACGGTGTCGGCGAACAACCAGTTTCGCCGCCCGATTACGAAGGGCCGAATGGCGTTCTCGCAGGGGTTGTTGTCGATGGGAAAGGTTGCGTTGCCCACGAATCGCTCAAGACGCGGCCACTGGTCGTGAAGGTAATTCAATGCTTTGCCCAGAAGGCTGCCCGGCAGTACGCTATGGCGATGGGTGAGCAGCAGCGTCTGAAGTTTGTCGAGCAGCACTCGACTGCTTTCTTGGCGGAGCGCCAAGCGTTTCTGCGCCGACATGTCCCTGGCTCTGGCCTCGATGGCATAGAGCTCGCCAATGGCGGCGACGAACTGCGCCGCAGGCTGCTCGGGGGTGCGCGCCGCTTTCGGCAGCGCGTCCAACGCCTCGACGAAACGTCGCCTGGCATGCGCCCAGCACCCCAGGTGGGTCAGGCCATAGGTCTGCGCTACGTTGCCGTACACCTCATAGCCATCGCTCAAGAGCGCCCCCCCGGCACGCACGCCGTCGTACAACTTCTTCGCAGTCTCAGCGCTGCGGCTTGGGGCATAGGTGAACAAGTGAATCGGCGGTCCGCTGCCGCTCATTTGCGCCCACAGGTAGCTCTTTTGCTGTGCGGCTCGACCGGGTTCTTTCAACACCTGCAATTCAGTCTCATCGCCGTGGATGAGATCGGCGTCGAGCAACTGATCGCGAAGCAGATTCACCATGGGCTGCACCGCCTGGCCCACCCGCACCACCGATCCGGCCAGGGTATTTCTGGAAATATCGCCGCCCAAACGTCCCAGCAGCGCGGCTTGGCGGTAAAGCGGCAGCCCATCTTGGTATTTCGCGGTGATCACCCAGGCCAGCGCGTTCTCGGTAAAGAGGCCCTTGGCGATCAGGCGCTGGGGCGCCATGGCGGTGCGCAAGCCCTGTTCGCAGCACGGGCAGGCGTATTTGACCCGCTCGTGACGGATGACACGCACCTGGGCGGGGATGATGTCCAGTTGTTCACTTGCTTCGACGCCGATCTCCTGCAAGGTGGCCCCGTCGTGCGGGCAGGTACGCTGGGCCTCGGACAGCTCGTGGCGGATCACCTCGCGCGGCAACGCCGCATCCAAGGGTTTCCTGCCGCGCTTGGCACGGCTGTGAGCCGGGACATTAACCTTATCCTTGGTGGGATCTTCTTCTGCGGACGCAACCGGCGCCAGTTGCTCGGCCTCGTTGAAAAACAGATCCTTCTGCTCGGTGCTGCGCACCTCGGACTTGGCGGCAAACAGGCGCCGAATGAATGCGGACAGACGCTCCTTCAGAAGATCGCGCTCGGTGCGTACCACGCGCAACTCACCGCGAAGGGCTTCGCGTTCCGCATCGCCGCGCGTGATTTGCTCGCGCAGATGATTGAGTTCTTCTTCGTTGATGGTGATC
>JANNEZ010000413.1:0-4654 GCA_031379255.1 Rhodoferax sp.
ACGGCCTTTGAAGCGTGCGATTCAACAGCGCATTGAAAACCCGCTGTCCAAGCTGCTGCTGGAAGGCAAGTTTTTGCCCAAGAGCATCATCCCGGTGGACGTGGACCCGATCCGCGCGCCGGGGGAGTTCAGTTTTGCGCGGGTGGTGCATTGAAGTATGGTTGGAGGCAATAATTAACATGGGTGTTAATTATTGCGTCAAAATTCGGTTGAGCGGAAAATTTTTGGAATTAATGCCGTTTAAGTCACGTTTTATATAAGTTTATTGCTATTATTTATGTAGCATTCTGGGAAATTCTGCTAAATACCGGGACAGGTTGTCGGGGCGCCGTCCTACATGCGAGCCGCTTGTCGCGCTTAAGCTTGGAGGTGTGGATCGATGGACCATCGAATCTGCGTTCCATACCCCATTTATTTAGAGAGTCCCTATGAATCTGCTTTTCAACATGAAACTGGCCCTCACCGCTCTTGCCGTGGCGGGTCTCGCTGCATGTGGTGGCGGTGGAGGTGGCAGCAGCGCCGATAGCGGCACATTGCGTCTGGCACTGACCGACGCGCCGTGTTGCGGTTATGACGCGGTCAACATAACCGTTGTGAAGGTGCGCGTGCATAAGAGCAACGGGGCTGGCGACAACGACAGTGGCTGGTCTGAAATCGTGCTCAATCCGGCCCGCCGCCTGAACCTGCTGAACCTGACCAACGGCGTGCTGGACGAACTCGGCCAGACGGCCTTGCCCGCCGGACAATACACCCAACTGCGGCTGGTGCTGGCAGACAACGGCGGTGCGACGCCTTTTGCCAACTCGGTCATTCCCACAGGCGGCGCTGAAGTGGCGCTCAGGACGCCGAGCGGCCAGCAATCGGGCGTCAAAGCCAACATCAACATCGATATCGCCGCCAACAGGCTCGCCGACTTTGTGCTCGACTTCGACGCCTGCAAATCGGTAGTCGTCGCGGGGAACTCCGGGCAATACCTCCTCAAGCCGGTCGTGTCCGTGATTCCACGCTACATATCCGGTGTTGCTGGTTTCGTGGACCTTGCCACGCTGGCCAATGGCAACACCAGCCTGTCTTTGCAAAAGGCAGGTGTGGTCATCAAGGCTACAACGCCCGACAACACCGGCAAGTTTGTGTTGCAGCCCGTCGCCCCGGGCGCCTACACCCTGGTGATGACGGCGCCTGGGCGCACGACGATGGTCGTCACCAATGTGGCGGTTGGCGCAGACACCGTGACTTCGGTCAATGCGTCCGGCACCGCGCTCATTTCGCCGGCATCCCTGAGTGGAACCGTGACCGGCACCAGCGCGGCCGACGCCTTCGTGCGCGCGCTGCAGCCGCTGACAGGCGGCACCACCATCGAAGTTGCGGGCCGGTATGTGGACAGCACCACGGGCGTCTACAGCTATCCGCTGGTCGTCAACGCCCCGCTGGTGGCGCCTTACGTGCCAGCCCCTGGTCTGCTGTTGTTTGTTGCCGATGCCGCTGTGGCAGGCAAATACACGCTCAAGGCCAGCCTGACCGGCTTTGCAGACAGGACCAGCGTGCTGACCACCTTGGTGGCGGGCGGCACGATCACGACCAACTTCAGCTTCCCGTAGGGCAGCAAGGGGACGGCAATCTGGAATGCAATGCCGTGGGTTTGTTGCATCGCCTGTCAATTGAATAAATTGCTATATAAAATGTAGCAATTTATTTCCCGGCTTCGGTCAAAAACTCCCCAACAACTCCGCCGGCCGGCAGATGGCAAAACGGCACTGCCCGCGCAACGCCAGCAAGTCCTGGTCGCCTGTCACCAGCAAAATTTCTGGATGACTGGCAAAAGCGTGCTCGGCGAGATTCAGGAACTTTTGATCGCTCGCATCGCGGCAAACCGGCAAGCCGGGGTGATCTGGCGCGGGTAACTCAAATGCGAGGGCGTTCACGACGATGCGTGCCAACACGCTGGTCTGCACATGGTATGGCAAGTCGAATTTGGGGTAGGCCAGCACCCGTTTCAGCTCTGCGGCCGTCAGCGCATCCAAAATCAGGGTGACACCGCCCGCATCTGCGGCCTCGCGCAGCCAAAACAGGCTTGAATTACGGAACAGGTAGGCGCTCAGCAGGACATTGGTGTCCGCAACGATGTGCATGGCCCGCCTTCAGCCTTGCGTTCGCGCCCATTTCACGGCATCGTCCACATCCTTTTCAGTCAGGCCCAACGCCTCCATCTTGGCCCAAGCACCCTCCAATTCGAGGGTTTTGGCGGGCCTGAGCACAATTTCCTGCCCCCTCGCCTCCACTTCAAAGCGGCGAACACCTGGAAACAGGCTGACCAAGGCTTTGGGTAGGGTCAACTGGTTTTTGCTGGTTAATGTGGCAAGCATATTGGCTTCCTTGCTGAAAGGAGTAAGGCGATAAGTCGGTGAATCATACACCTGAATCATCGCAAACCGATTCAAGCCAGCGGTTTGAGGTACAGATACCAAAACTGCCTCATGGGCTGCGGGTACTTGGCCAGCAACGCGCCCCAAAACGCATCCGTGGCATCAACCAGAGGCTCCTCGCTTGGCAGGCTGTTCATGCGCAGGCGGGCATCTTCGTGGCGCAAGCTTTCGATGGTCGCCACGGGCACAGACTCCACCAGGTTGCACAGAGCTATCCAGACTTCATGGCGGGCATAGGCGCTCTTCAATTGGCGCTGCCACGCGGTCGAGCCTTTGGCAATTGAATATGAGCCGCTTTGCATTTCTTCCAGGCTGGATTGCACGAAATTCGCCGCCACAGCGGCTTTATAGTCGGCCAGGGCCTGCGCCAGCGTGTACGAGCTGTTGCCCACTGCGAAATAAGCGATCTCCTCATTCACGCCGCAAATCTTGAGTCGATCACACAGGAAAAAACAGCCCACCACGCCAGCGGCCTGCATGGCGGATTCGCCGCCAAAATGGGCCGCCACTTCTGCAAGTGAATGGCTATTGTGGTGGTCGTAGGCCTCCACTTTCAGGTAAGCGCATTGGCTGCTTCCGTAGGGCGTGTAGGCGTGGTACGGGCAAGACGTGCACGCGGCATCGTTATGGTGGCAGTTGCCGCCCCAGGGAATCACCCGCGTGTCCATCTCCGGGTTCGGCGTTCCAAAATCAGCGGGGCCAGCCAGTGGCGGTTGCAAAGATTCGCCTTGCAACATCGCCTCAGCCCAGCGCAGGTCTTGGCACCCGCAAATGACGGCGGGTTGGCCTGTCACGCGCTGCGCCAGGTGGTCTGTGTGCCGGCTACTTCGGCGCGCGCCCGCCCAAGTGCCTCCAGGGTTTGCAGAATTGGCGGCAGGGCGTTCTTCCAGCTTCGCGAGCCTTTGGCGGCTTCGGGTGCTTTGAACGCGCCTTCAATGTCTCGCACACTCAAGGACGCGGGGCTGCCCGCGAGCAGTTGAGCCACCGCACGCACCTGATCGGGCAGGCTGGCGGGCCAGGGGCGCGCGGGTGCAGGGGGTGAAACTGGCGCGTTTTTGGTTGTTTTTGTCGGCTTATTTTTATTTGAACTATTTGTTGAAGAAAAATCGCTTATTGAGTCTCGTGAAATATAAAAATTTTGCTCATTAAACAGGAGTTGTTTTGATGATTTTTCATGCGAATTTTGAAATTCAGGACGTAACCAACGGATGACACCCGTTTTTTCCTCTGCCGCGCGTGCGGCATTCAGCGCCACCAGCCGGTTGAGCAATTCGCCATCGCTGCGTTCGCCCTGAGCCTGTCGAAGGGCATCACCCCATCCGTAAGCCGCCAGCACGGCGGCGTCCAGCTCGTCGTGCAGGGTTTTGAGCGTGCTCACCAGGCCTTGTTCGTTGATGGTTTTCTCTTTGACCGAAAGCGCGCGGCCTTCGCGCAGGGCTTCGAGCACGTTGTACAGGCCGGTCAGCGTCAGCGTGCGGGGGTGTTGCGCCAGCACCCGCTTGCGGTGCGCGTCGATCTGTTCGGCCAGAGCGGCAATTTGGCTTTTCAACGCAGGTGTCAGGCCTGTATCTTCGCTGGGGAAGGGGAAGGTTTCGAAGCACCGGGATTTGACGTAAACCGGATCATTGCCAACACCCAGCCAACTGCCTGCCGCCAGCGACCAATCGACGTGCAACCGGCTGGACAAAACGCCGAGGTGGAACGCGTCCGCCAGCGCGAAGGCAATGAGCTTGTTGTCCGGCAGGATGGACGCGTCCAGAAACTGGAAAGTGCGATGTTTGGCGGTTTCCACGGTGGCGACGTAGCGGGGCAGGCCGCTCAATTGCTTGCGCATCTCCTGTCGGGGCTTGCCGTGCAGCCACCACAGCTTCGCGTACCCCGCGCCGTCTTTGCTCGTGCCTTTTGCGTCGCGTTCGGGCTTCACGCGCTCCAGCAGGCGTTGAAAGACTGCTGGATGGCGGGTGCGCAATTCGTCTGCGCTCAACCCAAAGGCATCGATCACTTTCACGTTGCGTGGCACGCCAGTCAAATCGCGCCCATTGCGGTAGTCGCGGATGACGGATTCCATCGCCGGGTCGTCGCCAAAGCCCAGGCTCGCGGCTTCTTCTGGCGTAACGATAAAGCCGTTGCCAATCAGCTGGACGCCCCGGTTGCTGAGATTCTCGTTGGCTTGCAGCGATACGGCGCTGGCGGTATTGGCGCCAATATTGAGATCTGCATGAATCTCGCCC
>JANNEZ010000435.1:0-24589 GCA_031379255.1 Rhodoferax sp.
ATCGAACATTTGCTGCAACGCAAGCCCAAAGAGCTATCGGGCGGCCAGCGCCAGCGGGTGGCGATTGGGCGCGCGATTGTGCGGGAAACCCAGGTCTTCCTGTTTGACGAGCCCTTGTCCAATCTGGATGCCAAGCTGCGCGGCCACATGCGCGCGGAACTGGCCTTGCTGCACGAGCGCCTGGGCAAAACCACTTTGTACGTCACCCACGACCAGGTCGAAGCCATGACCCTTGCCAACCGCATCGTCATTTTTGACAAAGGCCGCATCCAGCAAGTGGGCTCGCCCGCCCAGGTGTTCAATGAACCAGCCTCGCTGTTCGTTGCGGCCTTTATTGGCACGCCCAGCATGAACCTGCTGCCGGTCCGGTTTGAAGAAGCGGCTGGTGCCCAACCCGGTACCGGCCACCTGCGCGGAGACGGCTTTTCGCTCGTGGCGCCTGCCTGGCTGCGATCACGCCTGTCGGCACCTGGACAGCCACTCACGGTGGGTATCCGGCCCCAGGCATTGGAGCCAGCAACAGACGGCGGCTTGTCCATTCGTGTAGACGTTATCGAATACCTGGGGACTGAAAGCCAGGTGGTGGGGCATTTAATAAGCGCCAGCGGCGTTGATGCCACTGGCCCGCGCATCACCGCCACCCTGCCGGGTGATGCCCATGCACTGCTGCATCAAGGCCTTTCGCTCAACGTATCGCCTGAAAAACTCCATGTTTTCGATACCCAAACCGGGCTGGCAATGCGGCCCTGAAGACCCGGCACCTTTCACGCCGCCTCAGACCTTCTTTATTCACTATCCGGAATTTCATTCCTGACCCCGTTTTCAACCCCCAGCCTTCCATTAAACCAGGAGACATTCACCATGCAACGCAGAACTTTTGTCAACGCCACCACCTTGACCGTTTTCGGTGCCGGCCTGCCCGTCAGTGGGGCGATTGCCCAAAACCGCTACGCCAAGTACGCAGGCAAAACAGTCACCATCAACATACCGGCCCATCCGCATTACGACGCCATGGTTAAGCTGTTGCCCGAGTTCACCAAGGAGACCGGCATCAAGGTGGAGGTTGACAAACTCGCCATCGGCCGCCTGAAAGAGAAACAGTTGCTCGAAATGGCCAAACCGCAGGGTGATTACGACCTGGCTTGCTACATCGTGATGTGGAAAGGCGAATACGTCGCCAAGAACCTGATTCAGCCGCTGGAACCCTTCTTCGCCAACCCGGCGCTGGCAGACCCGGCCTACGACATCAAAGACATCATCCCGATCTACCTGGAAAACCTGGGCCTGGTGGGTGGCCCCAAAGGTTATTTGGCTGGCCCCGGTGCCAAGTTGTATGGCTTGCCCTACGGCGCTGAAACCTCTGTGCTGGCCTACCGGCGCGATGTGTTTGCCAAGCTTGATTTGAAAGTGCCTGAAACCTATGAAGATTTCAGCAAGGCCCTGCGGGTGCTTAAAGACAAATCGGGGATTGGTGCGCTTGCCTCGCGTGGGCAAGCCGGCCACCAGTGCGTGCACGCCTGGTTGCTGCACCTCAACCCTTTGGGAGGTGGCGTGTTTGACGCCAACTGGAAACCCCGCTTCAACGACAAGATGGGCGTTGCGGCACTGAAGTTTTTGCAAGACGTGGTGGCTACAGGGCCGGCGGGCATCCCCGGCTATGGGCAAGGCGAATCCAACACCGCCTTCTTGCAAGGGCAAGCCGCCATGTACCTGGATTCCACCAGCCTGGCCGGTGTCGTCAATGATCCGGCACGCAGCAAAGTGGTGGGCAATGTCAGCTGGGCGCTGCATCCCGCAGGTGTGCGGCGCGCCTCACAATCGGGTGGCCTGGGCTTGACGATTCCGAAAAATGCCAAAAACCCCGATGCCGCTTTTTTGCTCATGCAATGGCTGACCTCCAAGGCGCAAGACAAAGCCGTCACCCGCTTGGGCGGTGCCCCCATGCGCAACTCCACCATGGCCGATGCCGAACTGGTGCGCCAGTACCCCGAGTTCATCGTGTTCAAGGAAGCGCTGAAATACAGCAACCCCGATTGGCGCCCGATCATCGCCGTGTGGGACAAAATCAACGTGCAGGCGCTGGGCGTGGGCATTTCTGAAGCGCTGACGGGCAAAAAGAGCGCTGAAGACGCACTGAACGGCATGGTGCCGCAGGTCACCCAGATCATGCGCGAAGCGGGCTACAAAATCTGAGCATCAGCTGATAGGCAGCTGACGTCATGCGCACCTCCCGCTGGATTGCCTTGTTGTACGTTGGGCCGGCCGTTGCCGTGATGGCGGCAGCTTGCCTGTACCCCGTGCTGTCGGCCTTTCAGCTGGCGGGTTATGACTGGAGCATGGGCACGCCGTGGTCCAGCGCGCGCTGGGTGGGGTGGTCCAATTTTGTGTCGGCCTTCGGCAATCCGCGGGTCTGGTCGAGTTTGTGGACCACGCTTTTGTTTGCTGGCGTGTGTGTCAGCATCGAAATGGTGCTGGGCATTGCGCTGGCGCTGGCGCTGGAGCACCCGGTGCGCGGCATGTCGTTTTTTCGAACCCTGTTCATCTTGCCCATGATGATTGCGCCCATCGCCGTTGGGCTGGCCTGGCGCTATATGTTCGACGCACAGTTTGGCCTCATCAACGCCGTGCTGGGCCTGGCCGGCGTTCAGCCGCAGATCTGGCTGGCAGACCCGGGCCTGGCCTTTGTCGCCATCGTTATTGCCGATGTCTGGCAGTGGACGCCTTTTGTCTTCATCATGATGATTGCCGCGCTGGCCAATGTGGATGGCTCGGTCATCGAGGCTTCACGCATTGATGGCGCCAACTGGTGGCAGATGACCTTTCGCGTCAAGCTGCCGATGGTCATGCACGTCGTTGCCATCACCTTGATGATGCGCTTGGTCGACGCGTTTCGGGTGCTGGAAGTGATTTACGTGCTCACTTTCGGCGGGCCGGGCGACAGCACGGAGATTCTGGCCCTGCACATTTACAAAACGGCGTTTGTCGGTCAGCAACTGGGCGTGGCAGCGGCTATCTCGGTGCTGTTGCTGGTGGTGGTTGCGCTGTTGTCCTGGGGGGCGTTGCGGTTGAGCAACCCCATGAAAGACGAAGCCCGATGAGCGGACCAGCCAACGGAATCGAACACCCATGAAACGCCCGGTTTGGCTGATTGTGGGCCACTACACGATGCTGATCGTGTTGGCATTTCTGTGCGTCGCGCCGATTGTGGTGATCTTCGCCACCGGCCTGCGCCTACAGGTCAATATATTTGCGGAACCCCTGAATTTTCTGTTTGTGCCAACCTTTGAGAACTACCGCGCCGTGTTGCAGGAAGACCGGCTCGACCGGTATTTGCTCAACAGCCTGTTTGTGGGCGTGGTTTCGACGCTTGTGACCTTGGTGCTGGGCTGCATGGCGGCCTACGGTTTGGCCCGGTTCCGCTTTCCAGGGCGGCGGGCGGTGGCCTACAGCACCTTGTTGTTGCGAACGGTTCCGTTGGCGGTTTTGGCGATTCCGGTGTTTTTGATCTGGAATGAATGGCAACTGGTCAACAGCCTGTGGGGGCTGGTGCTGTTGTACGTCGCCGTGAACCTGCCCTTCACGATCTGGCTGCTGTATGGCTTTGTGCTGCAAGTGCCCATTGAGCTGGAAGAAGCCGCCGCCATCGACGGGTGCGGGCCGATCAGGGTGTTCACCAAGGTGCTGTTGCCGCTGATGGCGCCGGGTCTGGCAGCTGCTTCGATTTTCACCTTTCGCATTGCCTGGAATGAATTCATTCTGGCGCTGGTGCTGACCGACCGCCACACCCGCACCCTGCCGGTGGCCGCTTCATTGTTCATCACCGATATGGGGGTGGATTGGGGCCGCGTGATGGCTATGGGCAGCTTGATCGCCATACCACCGCTGATCTTCACCTTCATCGCCGCACGGCAAATCATCACTGGGCTGACGGCAGGCGCAGTCAAGGGCTAGGCCAGCCGAGTTCCCGGGTGCGCAGGCAATTCCTGCAACAATTGGAACAGCGCTGGCTTGGGTCAGCCCCACGCTTCACCTCACCTATCGGAGATATTGATGTCGCTCAAACTGTATTACGCCCCCGGAGCCTGCTCCTTCGTGCCCCATGCCCTGCTCGAGCGGGCCGGAGCCGCCTTTGAGCCGCAAATCGTCAAGCTGGCGACCGGTGAACAAAAAACGCCGGAATACCTGGCGCTGAACCCGCGCGGCCAGGTTCCCGTGCTGGTGGCCGATGGGGTGGTGCTGACACAGGTGGTGGCCATCGTCAACTACATCAACGAGATCTGTCCCGCAGCCAACTTTCTGCCCAAAGATCCGATGGCCAAAGCCCAGGTGTTGAGCACCTTGGCCTGGATGAACAATTCGGCCCACCCAACCTTCACCCATGTGTTCCGGCCCTATTATTTTGCCGAATCCGAAGCCGCCATCGCCGACGTGAAAGCCTTCAACACCGCCAAATTCCACACCGTGCTGGCCGAGGTGGAGGCGATGGCCGCCCGAACCACGTCAGCCAGCCCCTGGATTGCAGGCGCGCACGTCGGCCCCCTGGACCTCTACGCCGCTGTGCTGATGCGTTGGGGTGGCATGGGCGCGGGCATTGACCCGCTGACCCTGCCCAAACTCTGGGCCCATTCGCAAAAAGTGGCGGCCTTGCCCGGTGTGGCCCGCGCCATTGAACGCGAACGCCTCAACCTGAACATGTACAAACCAGCTGAGGCGGCCAAACCATGACGGCATGCGCCATCGCGCTGTTTGGCGCAGGCGGCAAGATGGGCGCGCGCCTGTCCAAAAACCTGATGGGTTCTCCCTATGCCGTGCGCCACGTCGAGCCCGGGCCTGCGGGGCGCCAGCGCCTCAAGGACGAGCTTGGCATTGACGCTGTGTCTGCTGAAACCGCCCTGACCGGCGCTGATGTGGTGATCCTGGCCGTGCCTGACACCCTCATCGGCAAACTCGCTGCCGAAATTTCGCCACTGCTCAAGGCCGGCACGATGGTCATCACGCTCGATGCCGCCGCGCCTTTTGCCGGGCATTTGCCCCAGCGCGACGACCTGACCTATTTCGTCACGCACCCCTGCCACCCCAACATCTTCGCGCCCGAGGTGCATGTGGCCGGCAACCCCGACTATTTCGGCGGCGTGCGGGCACCGCAGTCGATTGTCAGCAGCCTGATGCAGGGGCCACCCGAGGCCTTTGCGCTGGGCGAGGCGATTGCCAAACTGATCTATCAGCCGGTCAAAACCTCGTACAACGTGACTGTGGAACAGATGGCGCTGCTGGAGCCCGGCCTGTCGGAGACCGTGGGCGCGACACTGCTGGACGTGATGCGCGAGGCCATGGACGAAGTCGTCGCGCGCGGCGTGCCGGCCGATTGCGCCCGTGATTTTCTGCTGGGCCACATGACGATCCTCTCGGCGGTGATCTTCAAGGAAATTCCGGGGCAGTTCTCGGACGCCTGCAACAAGGCCATCACCTTTGGCAAGCCGCGCCTGATGCGCGACGACTGGAAGAAGGTGTTTGACCGCGACGAGATCAGCGAAAGCATCCGTCGCATCACCTGAGCCGCGCAGGCGACTCACGCAGTTCAGGCAGTCCAGGCATGAGCGAACGCATCCACGCGCAGTATTGGCTGGAAACACCCGACGACCCGCGCCGGGCGGCCGAGGTGATTGCAGGCGAGCAATCCAGCGGCACCTTTTTGGCGCTGGCCAATGAAACGGCCGAACTCAAAGCCCGTTCGGGCGCGCGGATCGAGCGGCTGGACCTGCTGGACACCGCCAGCGCGCCCAGCCTGCCCGGGCACTACAAAACCGGTGCTGTGTTCAGCCGCTGCGCGCTGGAACTCAGTTGGCCCCTGGAGAACATTGGGCCGTCTTTGCCGAACCTGATGGCCACCATCGCCGGCAATTTGTTTGAGCTGCGCCAGGTTTCCGGCCTGCGCATCACCGGCCTGACGCTGCCGGGCACCTTCGCCGCCGCCTACCCCGGCCCGGCTTTTGGCATCAAGGGCACCCGCGCACTGGCCGGTGTGGCGCAAGGGCCCTTGATCGGCAGCATCATCAAACCCAGCGTGGGCCTTACCCCTCTTCAAACCGCCGCCGAGGCGCAAAAGCTGGTGGATGGCGGCATCGACTTCATCAAAGACGACGAGCTGCAGGCCGACGGCCCGAATTGCCCGTTTGATGAACGCGTGCGCGCGGTGATGCGCGTGGTGCGCGCGGGCGAGCAGCGCCACGGCAAGAAAGTAATGGTGGCGTTCAATCTGACCGGCGAGCTCGACGAGATGCGCCGCCGCCACGACCTGGTGCTGCAAGAAGGCGGCAGTTGCGTGATGGCCAGCCTCAATTCAGTGGGCCTGGTGGGTTTGCGCGAGTTGCGCCGCCATTCGCAGTTGCCCATCCACGCGCACCGCAACGGCTGGGGTTATCTGAACCGCCACCCGGCGTTGGGCTGGGACTACGCCCCGTGGCAGCAAATCTGGCGCCTGGCCGGGGCCGACCATCTGCACGTGAATGGCCTGGCGAATAAATTCAGCGAAAGTGATGCCAGCGTGATGGCCGCGGCGCGTGCGGTCTTGTCGCCGCTGTGGGCCGATACGTCGTTGCCGCCAATGCCGGCGATGCCCGTGTTCAGCTCGGGCCAGACCGGGCTGGTGGCCGCCGCCACCTTCGCGGGCTTGGGCTGCGCCGACTTGATTTTCGCCGCCGGCGGCGGCATTTTTGGCCACCCCGGTGGTGTGGCGGCGGGTGTGACGGCGGTGCGCCAGGCCTGGGACGCCGCCGTGGCCGGTGTGTCGCTGGCAGACCACGCCCGCCAGCACCGTGAATTGCGCGAAGCCCTGACCTTTTGGTAACCATGAACAAACCTGACACAAGCGAAACCTGGCCAGATGGCCCGCTTTTGGCCTACCTGGGCGACGACTTCACCGGCTCGACCGATGTGATGGAGGCATTCACCGCCGCTGGCGTGCCCACGGTGCTGTTCCTGGCACCGCCCGCGCCGCGCTGGATTGAGCGCTTCAAACACATGCGCTGCATCGGCCTGGCCACCACGGCCCGCGGCCAGAGCCCGGCGTGGATGGACGAAAACCTGCCCGGAGCCTTCGCCAAGCTCATCGCTTTTGGCGCACCCATCCTGCAATACAAAGTCTGCTCGACCTTTGATTCTTCGCCCGCCATCGGCTCGATTGGCCGCGCGATAGACATCGGCACGCGCCTGATGCCGGGCCGCTGGTCGCCCATGGTGGTCGGCGCGCCGCGCCTGCGCCGCTACCAGGCTTTTGGCAACCTGTTTGCCATTGCCGACGGCGCGGATGGCCCGGCGGGGCACCGGCTGGACCGCCACCCGACCATGAGCCGCCACCCGGTCACGCCCATGCACGAGGCCGACCTGCGCCTGCACCTGGGCGCGCAAACGCCGCGGCGCATCGAATTGATCGACTTGGTGCAATCCAACGCAGGTACCGGGTCTGAACGGCGCGATGCCATCGCGGCGCAAACCGCGCAAATTGCCGCACCCGTGGTGTTGATCGACGTGATCGATGACACCACCCTAGCCGAAGCCGGACGATTGGTGTGGCAAGGGCGCGGCGCGGGTTTGTTCAGCGCCTCGTCTTCCGGCTTGCAATACGCGCTGGCGGCGCATTGGCGGCGCTGCGGCCTGGTGCCCGCCGTGCCGTCACTGCCAGTGGCTGAACCCGTCAACACCATCGCTGTGGTGAGCGGCAGTTGTTCGCCCGCCACTGCCGAACAAATCAATTGGGCGCGACAACACGGTTTTACCGTGTTGCGGCTCGACATCGCCAAAGCCCTGGACCCGCAGCACTGCGAAGCAGAAATCAGCCGCCTCGTCGGCTTGGCCGCGCAAGCCTTGGCGCAAGGCATCAGCCCGCTGATCGCCTCCGCCGAGGGATCGAGCGACCCGGCCGTCATCGGCTTTGATGGCTTGGCGCAAACCGCTGGCCTCACGCGCACTCACGCAGCCGGACAAGTGGGCGTAGCGCTGGCGCAGGTGATGCGGCAATTGCTCGATGCCACGCCAACACTGCGACGCATCGTGGTGGCAGGCGGCGACAGTTCGGGCGCAGTCGCCGGTGCTCTGCAAATCGAAGCCCTCAGCGTCGCCGCAGGCTTGACCCCCGGCGTGCCCCTGTGCCGGGCCTGGTCCGACAACCCCGGCCGAGACGGCCTGCAAATCGCCTTGAAAAGCGGGCAACTGGGCGGGCTGGATTTTTTTGGGCGGGCGCGGGGGTAAATTAATTCTCACCAAACCGCTGCAAAACTCCGCCGCAATTCGTCAATCTGGGCAACGCCAAGCGGCGCGGTCTGGCGCTGGTTTTGCATCCACAACTTGGCGGTTTCTTCAAGTTCTTCGAGCACGGCCATGGCAGCAGCGGGGGTGGTGTGCCAGACGTTGGGGCCAAGGCGTTCGAGCATGACGGCACGGATGGGCATGGCGCGCTGGGCGTAGGTTTGGATGGCCCGGGCCACGGCCTGCGCGGCTTGCGGGTCGCCGGGGCGGTGGTAGGCGATGTGCGGCACGTGGCCGACTTTCATCACAAAATAAGGCGTCAGCGCGGGCAGCAGTTCGGGGCCCGCTTCGGCCGCCACCACAGGCATCAAGCTCAAGCCGACACACGCCGCGCTGTGGGTGTGGATGACGCAACCCGCAGGCGCAGCGGTGCCCGCGCTGGCGGCGTAAATCTGGCGGTGCAGAGCGATGGTTTTGCTGGCTGCATCGCCGCTGATATGCTGGCCTTGCGCATCGAGCTTGGCCAGGCGCTCTGGCAGCAAAAAACCCAGGCAGGCATCGGTCGGCGTGATCAAAAAACCGCCGCCATCGGCATCATTCAGGCGCACGCTGATGTTGCCCGCCGTGGCATGCACGTAGCCGCGTTCAAACAGGCTGCGGCCCACGCGGCAGATTTCCTCTCGGGCTTGGGTTTCTTGCATGATGCTGGATGTGGACGCGGCAACAACCGATGGTATCGAAGCGGCTACGGCCCCTTTTTACCCTTCGCGCCATTTGCAGACGTTGCGGCTTTTTCGCCTTGCGGCAGTTGAATACCCGGAAAGATCTTGATGACGCCGATGTCCTGCTCCCGCGCATGCCCGGCGGTGGACGCCTGCATGAACATCTGGTGTGCCGTAGAGGCCAGGGGCAGAGGAAACTTGCTGGCCCGCGCCATGTCATTCACCAGGCCCAGGTCCTTCACAAAGATGTCCACGGCCGACGTGGGCGTGTAATCGTTGTTTACCACCGCAAGCACGCGGTTTTCAAACATCCAGCTGTTGCCGGCGCTGTGGGTGATGACTTCGTACAGCGCCGCCGCGTCCACCCCTTCGCGCAGGCCCAGGGCCATGGCCTCGGCTGCCGCAGCGATGTGCACGCCGGCCAGCAACTGGTTGATGATCTTCACCTTGCTGCCCGCGCCAGCCCGTTCGCCCAGTTTGTACACGGTGCTGGCCATGGCGTTCAGCACTTCATCGCACCGGACGTACACCCCGGGCCGCCCCGCCGTCATTAGCGTTATTCCGCCCTGCGCTGCCTTTGCCGCGCCGCCCGACATCGGTGCGTCGAGGTACATCAAGCCCTGCGCTTCCAGGCGCGTTTCGAGAGCGGCAGACCAATTGGGATCAACCGTGGAACACATCACAAACACGCTGCCAGGGAGCATGTGGGCCGCACAGCCAGCAGCTTGGCCGGTCACGCCACCGTCGCCAAACAGCACCGACTCCGTCTGCGCCGCGTTCACCACGGCGCAAACCACCACCTCACACGCCGCGCCCAATTGCGCCAGCGTTGCGCAGGCCACACCCCCGGCCTGCGCGAACGCCTGCGCCACGCCCTCGCGCACGTCGAACACATGAACTTCAAAGCCCGCCTTGCGCAATGACTGCGCCATGCCCAAGCCCATGGCGCCCAGGCCGACGAAGCCTACTTTAGTTGTCATGAATATCTTCAAAACTTTAAAATAACGTATTTTAATATATATAATGATCTAAATTTAATCATGAATAATGTATTTTTAATAGCATACTATATAATTAATGTGAGACTATAATTCGATTTTAAATAAAAGAAATATTCTTAAGTTAAATAATTGAACATTTGCCCACCACCATAACTCGTTCCAACTGGCGCGTTGCCACCCAACACGGCCTTGATGGCGCAATATTTGAACTCCGGAATCTTGGCAAACGGATCCAGCGCCGCGTTGGTGAGTTTGTTGATCGCCGCCTCGTAATAACAGAAGGGCACAAAGATCGCGCCCTGCGGCGAGCTGTCGTCGGCCCGCGCGTAAAGCGTGACTTCACCGCGACGTGAAGTGATGGTGATCACGTCGCCGGGAAGGCCGCCCATCGCCGCCAGATCGAGCGGGTGCACCAGCGCCACCGGATCGGGCTCGATGGCGTCGAGCACGCTGGCGCGGCGTGTCATGCTGCCGGTATGCCAGTGCTCGAGTTGGCGCCCGGTGATCAACACCAGCGGGTAGTCGGCATCGGGCCGTTCGTTGGCGGGGATGATGTCAGCGGGCACAAACCTGGCACGGCCTCCCTCACGCGGAAAGTCGTCGACAAACACCACACTCTGGCCCGGGTCGCCTTCGACCTTGCAGGGGTAGGTGACGGCGTGTTCACGCTCCAGCCGCTCCCAGGTGATGCCGCCGATGTTGGGCATGGTGTGGCGCATCTCGTCAAATACCTCGCTGACGTGCCCATAGTTCCAGTTCAAACCGACTCGCTCGGCAATCTGCTGGATGATCCACAGGTCTTGCCGCGCGTCGCCCGGCGGGTTGACGGCCTTGCGGCCCATCTGCACGAGGCGATCGGTGTTGGTGAAGCTGCCGTCTTTTTCGGGGAAGGCGCTGGCCGGCAGGATCACGTCGGCCAAATAAGCCGTTTCGGTCAGGAAGATGTCCTGCACCACCAGGTGCTCCAGGTGGGCAAGGGCCTTGCGCGCGTGGTTGGCGTCGGGGTCGCTCATCGCCGGGTTTTCACCCATCACATAGAGGCCTTTCACTTCGCCTTTTTCGATGGCATGCATGACTTCCACCACCGTCAGGCCGGGCTGTTCGTCCAGTGAACCAGCGGGGACATTCCAAGCCTTCTCGAAGCTGGCCCGCGTGTTGGCGTTGCTCACGTGCTGGTAGTCGGGGAACATCATCGGAATCAGGCCCGCGTCGGACGCGCCTTGCACGTTGTTCTGGCCCCGCAAGGGATGCAGGCCGGTGCCGGGCCGGCCGATCTGGCCGGTCATGAGCGAGAGCGCGATCAGGCAACGCGCGTTGTCCGTGCCGTGCACGTGTTGCGAGATGCCCATGCCCCACAGGATGATCGAGGCTTTGGAGCTGGCGTAAAGCCGTGCCACGTACTTGATGGTGTCGGCGTCGATGCCGCAAATCGGCGCCATCTTCTCGGGGCTGTAGGCGGCCACGTTGGACTTGAGCGCTTCGTAGTTCTCGGTGCGGTCGCGGATGAAATCGGCGTCAACCAGGTTTTCGGCGACGATCACGTGCATCATCGCGTTCAGGAGCGCCACATCGGTGTCGGGCTTGAACTGCAGGAAACGGTGCGCCAGACGCGCCAAATCGGATTTGCGCGGGTCCATCACCACCAGTTGGGTGCCGTTGTTGACAGCGTTCTTGATCCAGCTGGCCGCCACCGGGTGGTTCACCGACGGGTTGGCGCCGATGATGATGACCACCGCAGATTTGGTCACGTCCATCACCGGGTTGGAGACGGCGCCCGAGCCGATGCCTTCGAGCAGGGCCACCACCGACGAGGCGTGGCACAGGCGCGTGCAGTGGTCGACGTTGTTGCTGCCAAAACCCGTTCGCACGAGTTTCTGGAACAGATAGGCTTCTTCGTTGCTGCCTTTGGCCGAACCGAAACCAGCCAGTGATTTTTTGCCGAACTGGTCACGCAGCTGGGCGAATTTGCCACCCGCCAGGGCCAGCGCCTCTTCCCAGGTCGCTTCGCGGAAGATGTCCAGCACCTTGTTGGGATCCATGACAAAGTCGCCGCGTTTGGGCGCGTCTTTGCGGCGGATCAACGGCTTGGTGAGGCGCTGCGGGTGGTGCGCGTAGTCAAAGCCGTAACGGCCCTTCACGCACAGGCGTTCGTGGTTGGCCGGGCCGTCTCGGCCTTCGACAAACAGGATCTTGCCGTCTTTGACGTTGTAGGTGAGCTGGCAACCGACACCGCAGTAGGGACAGACGGATTCGACCTGCTTGTCGGGTACGGTGAGCGCGGCGTCACGCGCCGGCATGAGTGCGCCGGTGGGACAGGCCTGCACACATTCACCACAGGCCACGCAGGTGGAGGCGCCCATGGCGTCGTCCATGTCGAACACGATCTTGGCCTGATCTCCCCGAAATGCCAGGCCAATGACGTCGTTGACCTGCTCGTCGCGGCAAGCGCGCAGGCAGCGTGTGCACTGGATGCAGGCGTCCAGGTTGACGGCGATTGCCGGGTGGCTCAGGTCTTGACGGACTTGCGCGCGGGCTTCGAAGCGGGGTTTGCCCAAACCCAGTTTGGCCGACCATTGATCGACCTCGTTGTGCCGGGTGTAACTCGTCTCGGGCATATCGGACTGCAGCAGTTCGAGCACCATTTTTTGCGAGGCGACGGCGCGTTCGCTGGTCGTCGAGACCTTCATCCCGTTCGTCGCCGCGCGGCAGCAGGACGGCGCCAGCACCCGCTCGCCATTGATCTCGACCATGCAGGCGCGGCAGTTGCCCACTGCCTCCAGGCCTTCCTTGAAACACAGGTGCGGTATTTCGATGCCTTCGCGTTTGGCGATGGACAACAAGGTTTCATCGGCGCGCGCTGTGACCGCTTTGCCATTGAGCTCAAAGCTTACCGTGGGCGACTCCAGTTCGGCCAGTTCGCGGCGGGTGACGGCGTTCATGCGAGTTCCTCGGGGAAATATTTGATGACGCAATCAACCGGGTTTGGCGCCGCCTGGCCCAAGCCGCAGATCGAAGAATCGCGCATCACCAGCGACAAATCCGCGAGCAAGGGCAAATCCCACTTGGGCTGGTTGATCAGGTGCGCGGCCTTGGCTGTGCCGACACGGCACGGTGTGCACTGGCCGCAGGACTCGTGCTGGAAGAAATTCATCATGTTGCGTGCGGCCTGCGCGGCTGTGTCCTGGTTGGATAAAACTATCACAGCAGCCGAGCCGATGAAGCAGCCATACGGCTGCAGGGTGTCGAAATCCAGCGGAATGTCGCTCATGCTGGCGGGCAAAATGCCGCCCGAAGCGCCGCCCGGCAGATAGCCGTAGAGCTTCTGGCCCTCCAGCATGCCGCCGCAGAATTCATCGACCAGGTCCTTCAGCGTGATGCCGGCTGGCGCGAGTTTCACGCCCGGATTTTTCACACGGCCAGAGACGGAGAATGAACGCAGGCCTTTGCGCCCATTGCGGCCGTGTGAGGTGAACCAGTCGCTGCCTTTTTCGAGAATTTCGCGCACCCAGTAGAGCGTTTCAAAATTGTGTTCCAGCGTCGGGCGGCCAAACAGGCCTACCTGCGCCACGTAGGGCGGCCGCAACCGGGGCATGCCGCGTTTGCCTTCGATGGATTCGATCATCGCCGACTCTTCGCCGCAGATGTAAGCCCCTGCCCCACGGCGCAGCTCGATGCGCGGCATGTTCGGCATGGGCGGACTCAAGCAAAGTTGGGCCAGCTCGGCTTCCAGCATGGCACGGCAACCGTGGTATTCGTCGCGCAGGTAGACGTAAATGGTTTCGATGCCGACAGCCCAGGCGGCGATCAACATGCCTTCGATGAAACGGTGCGGGTCACGCTCCAGGTAAACGCGGTCCTTGAAGGTGCCGGGTTCGCCTTCGTCAATGTTCACCGCCATCAGTCGTGGGCCTTTTTCAGCCTTCACGATGCGCCACTTGCGCCCCGTGGGGAAGCCCGCGCCGCCGAGGCCGCGCAGGCTGGAGTCTTCCATGGTCTTGATGATCGATTCGACCTCATGGACGCCTGACACGCATTGCCTCAGCAGCGCATAACCGCCAGCTGCTTCATACGCTGCGCAGTCGATGAAACCGCCGGGTATATGTTTCGAATCACCGGCTTTTGCCAATGCAGCAACGGTTTCGCACGTGGCATGGGGAGCCGGATTTTGCCCAACCACCGCAGCCGGAGCCTGGTCGCAGCGGCCAATACACGGCGCGGCGATGACACGCACCGCCTTGCCCAAAATCGCAGGCAGTTTGGCCAGCAGTTCCTGGGCGCCAGCCATCTCGCACGAGAGGCCGTCACACACGCGCACGGTCAACGCCGCCGGTGCGGTGCCGCCCTCTTTGACAATATCGAAGTGGTGGTAAAAACTCGCCACCTCGTACACCGAGGTTTGCGGCAGAGCCATCTCCTGCGCCAGCGCAGCTAAATGCGCCGCCGACAGATGGCCATACCGGTCCTGGACCTTGTGCAGGTGCTCGATCAGCAAATCGGCCTGACGCGAACCGTTGCCCAGCAGTTGGCGGACTTCAGCCAGCGCTTGCGGGTCAACACGGCGGCCTTTGGGCGCTTCGCGTTTTCTTTGGCGGACTTCGCCTGCGACGGCAATCGGTATCACCGGACGGGTTATGGGACGGGTTATGGGACGATTCAGGGGATGGTTCATCAAGAGCCTAAATTACTTTCTCTGCGCGAAGATCGGCGATTTGCGCAGCGTCAAATCCGAGCTGCGCCAACACTTCGTCGGTGTGTTCTCCCAACAAGGGCGAACGCTTCACATGGGTGGGGCTGTCTGACAACTTGATCGGATTGCCCACCGTCAGGTATTTGCCTCGCGCGGGGTGGTCGACCTCGACGATGGTGCCGGTGGCACGCAAGGCAGGCTCCTCGGCAATCTCTTTCATGGAGAGGATCGGGCCGCAGGGAATGTCGTACTGGTTCAGGATGTCCATGGCCTGGAACTTGGTCTTGGTCATGGTCCACTGCTCGATGCGGGCGAAGATCGGCTTCAGATGAAGCAAACGCATGGCCGGTGTGGCGAAGGCTTCGTCTTCAACCCAATCGGGCTCGCCAATCACCTTGCACACCGCCGGCCATACCGCCGCCTGGGTGATGAAATAGATGTAGGCGTTGGGATCCGTCTCCCAGCCTTTGCATTTCAGGATAGAGCCGGGTTGCCCGCCACCCGAAGCGTTGCCTGCGCGCGGCACGGCATCGCCGAATTTGCCGTCCGGGTACTGCGGGTACTCGTGCATGGTGTGGGTGCGCTCCAGGCGCTGCTGGTCACGCAGTTTCACGCGGCACAGGTTGAGCACGGCGTCCTGCATGGGGGCCAGCACTTTTTGCCCGCGCCCGCTTGTGTTGCGCTGGTACAGCGCGGCCACAATGCCCAAAGCCAGATGCACGCCGGTGCCGCTGTCGCCGATCTGCGCGCCAGTGACCATTGGCGGGCCGTCGTCAAACCCGGTGGTTGAGGCCGCGCCGCCGGCGCATTGCGCGACGTTTTCGTACACCTTGCAATGCTCATAGGGCCCGGGGCCAAAGCCTTTGACCGACGCCACAATCATGCGCGGATTGATCGCCTGGATGTGCTCCCAGGTGATGCCCATGCGGTCCAGCGCGCCAGGGGCGAAGTTCTCCACCATCACGTCACACTGCTTGATGAGCGCGTCCAGCACCTCGCGGCCCCTGGCCTTCTTGGTGTCCAGCGTGATGGATCGCTTGTTGTGGTTAAGCATGGTGAAGTACAAGCTGTCCACACCGGGAATGTCACGCAACTGCTCGCGGGTGGCATCGCCTACGCCGGCGCGCTCCACCTTGATCACGTCGGCGCCCAGCCAGGCCAGCAATTGTGTGCAGGTGGGTCCGGACTGCACATGCGTGAAGTCCAGGATGCGCACGCCCTGCAGTGCCTGGCTCACAGGCTGCCTCCGGCCATGGGGGAACCGGCCGCATTCGCTGCCACCTGCGCCTCCAGCTCCATGATGCGTTTGCGGCTGTCACGTTCTTGCGCAAATCGCGCGGTTTCGTCGCGCACCACCGCAGCAATGCCGCTGACGCTGCCGTCCGCGGCGTGCAACAGGGACACCGTGAAGGCGATCGACAGGGTATGGCCGTCTTTGTGCAGGGCCGGCACCTTGAGCAGGTCGTGCCCGTATTTTGTCACGCCGGTCTTCATGGTCTGGTGGTAACCGTCCCAGTGACGCTGCTGCTGTCGCTGCGGAATGATCATGTCAAGCGACTGGCCCATGGCCTGTGCCTCGCTGAAACCAAACATGCGCTGCGCCGCCGGGTTCCAAAGCGTGATCAGGCCTTGGGCATCACACACCATGACCGCGTCGGCCATGGCTGCCACCAGGGCCTTTGTATCCACCGTTGATTGCATGGCAAGCCTTTCAGATTTCAAACTTTCAAACAAAGACGGCGCTCACAAGTGAACGCCGTCTTTGCTGGCCCTTGCGGCCCCACTTTCAGGTCAAGGCAGCATCACGGCCCGACGCCCGTTGATTTTAGGCAACGAATCAATTCTCAGAAGGAGCGGTCAGACTGCCCCCGCTTTGTGCATATCGGCGATCTGGCCGGCAGAATAACCCAATTCGGCCAGCACAGAATCAGTGTGCTCGCCCAGCAACGGCGACGCAGTCACTTCCGGCTTGGTGTCTGAGAACTTGATCGGGCTGCCTACCGTAAAGTAGCTGCCACGCACCTTGTGCGGCACTTCGACGATGGAGCCGCTGGCGCGCAGCGACTTGTCGTGCAGCAGTTCCTTCATGGACAGAACCGGAGCGCAGGGGATGTCGAACTTGCGGAAGATGTCCACGGCTTCGAACTTGGTCTTGTCCGAGATGAAGTTTTCGATGGTGGCGAAGATGTCCATGATGTGCGGCTGGCGGCCGCGTGGCGTGTTGTACGCGGGGTCGTCCTTCCACTCGGGCTTGCCCAGAGCGTCGCAGATGGGGCCCCAGGCATGGCCCTGGATCGTGAAATAGATGTAGGCGTTGGGGTCGGACTCCCAGCCCTTGCACTTGAGGATCCAGCCAGGCTGGCCGCCGCCGCCGGCGTTGGCGCCGCGCGGCACCACCTTGTCGGCGAAAGCCTCCATCTCGTGCGGGTACTGCGGGTACTCTTCCAGATAGCCGATTTTGTCCAGACGCAGCTGGTCGCGCATCTTCACGCGGCACAAATTCAGCACCGAGTCCTGCATCGACACAGCCACCTTCTGGCCCTTGCCGGTCTTTTGTTTGCCAATGTAAGCCGTCAGGATGCCGATGGCCAGGTGCATGCCGGTGTTGCTGTCGCCCAGCGCGGCGGACGAAATCGTCGGGCCGGCGTTCTCGCCCTTCCAGTAACCCGTGGTGGAGGCCGCGCCGCCGGCGCACTGCGCCACGTTTTCGTAGACCTTCAGGTCTTCGTAGTGGTGGCCGTCGCTGAAACCCTTGACAGAGGCCAGGATCATCGCGGGATTGAGCGACTGGATGTGCTCCCACGTAAAGCCCATGCGGTCGAGAGCGCCGGGGCCGAAGTTCTCGACCATCACGTCGCACTCCTTGATCAGCTTCTCAAGCACGGCCTTGCCTTCGGCCTTCTTGGTGTCCAGAGTCAAGGAGCGCTTGTTGCTGTTGAGCATGGTGAAGTACAACGCGTCTGCGTCCGGGATGTCGCGCAATTGGCTGCGCGTCACGTCGCCGGAGCCGGGGCGCTCGACCTTGATCACGTCGGCTCCAAACCAGGCGAGCATCTGCGTGCAGGCAGGACCCGCCTGGACGTGGGTGAAGTCGATGATCTTGATTCCGCTGAGGGGTTTGGTCATGGTTCTGGCTTCCTTTTTAACTGCTGCTGTTTAACGGTGAACGGGGCGACTGAATGTCTCGGGGGGGCTTGAACTTTAGCTCAAGCGGGCTGTTTCTTGGCAAGGGTGGGATTGAGCATCGTGATGCGTCCGCTTTCGGTGCCGGCGGTTTCGTCGATGACGGCATTGATCAGCGTCGGTTTGCCACTGCGCAGGGCTTCGTTCAGGGCCGCCGTCAACTCCTGCGGCGTGGTCGCGTTCACGCCTATGCCGCCAAACGCCTCCATCATCTTGTCGTACCGCGCGCCCTTGACGAACACCGTGGGTGCGACGTCCTTGCCGCCCGACTGGTTGACGTCGGTGCCGCGGTACACGCCGTTGTTGTTGAAGACGACCACACACACCGGCAAGTTGTAACGGCAGATGGTCTCGACTTCC
Organism: Rhodoferax sp.; assembly: GCA_031379255.1. Taxonomy (GTDB): domain Bacteria; phylum Pseudomonadota; class Gammaproteobacteria; order Burkholderiales; family Burkholderiaceae_C; genus JANYCG01. Next base: position 18,198 of record JANNEZ010000435.1, read on the forward strand.
ATGCCGCTGAAACCAAAGGCGCTGTCACCCTCGATGGCAATCACCGGTTTGCCGGTCACCACGGCGGCGGCAACGGCAAAACCCATGCCGATGCCCATGATGCCCCAGGTGCCGACGTCCAGGCGTTTGCGCGGCTGGTACATGTCCACAATGCTGCGCGTGAAGTCCAGCGTGTTGGCGCCTTCGTTGACGAGCATCGCGTCCGGGTTGGCTTTGATGATCTCGCGAATCGCGCCCAGCGCGCTGTGGAAATTCATCACGGGCGGGTTTTTCGCCAGGGTTTCGGCCATCTTGGCGACGTTTTTGTCGCGGCGCTCGTACACACCGGTGGTCCATTCGGCGGGTGGTTTGGCCCAGTTGAGGCCGAGGCCAGCCAACAGCGCCGACACGCAAGAGCCAATGTCGCCGATCAAAGGCGCAGCGATGGCCACGTTGCTGTCAATTTCGGTCGGGGCGATGTCGATCTGGATGAACTGGCGGCCCGCCGCTTTGTCACCGCCCCAGGTTTTGCCTTTGCCATGTGACAGCAGCCAGTTGAGGCGCGCACCCACCAGCATCACGACATCGGCCTCGGCCAGCACGTGGGAACGCGCGGCAGACGCCGACTGCGCGTGGTTGTCGGGCAGCAGGCCTTTGGCCATCGACATCGGCAGGTACGGGATGCCGGTTTTTTCGACCAGCGCCCGGATGCCGGCGTCAGCCTGGGCGTACGCGGCACCCTTGCCCAACAGGATCAGCGGGCGTTTGGCGCCCTTGAGCAAGTCCAGCGCCCGCTGCACGGCATCCTGCGCAGGGATTTGGCGCGGCGCCGGATCGACGACCTTGATCAGCGAACGTTTGCCGGCTGCGGCGTCCATGGTTTGCGCGAACAGTTTGGCCGGCAAATCGAGGTAAACGCCACCCGGGCGGCCCGACAGCGCTGAGCGGATGGCGCGCGCGATGCCCACACCAATGTCTTCGGCATGCAACACGCGAAACGCCGCCTTGCACAGCGGCTTGGCAATGGCCAGCTGGTCCATCTCTTCGTAGTCACCTTGCTGCAGGTCGACAATCTCGCGCTCGCTGGAGCCGCTGATGAGGATCATCGGGAAACAGTTGGTGGTGGCGTTGGCCAGCGCAGTGAGGCCATTGAGGAAACCCGGCGCCGACACGGTGAGGCAAATGCCGGGCTTTTGGGTGAGGAAACCCGCCGCAGCCGCCGCGTTGCCGGCGTGTTGCTCGTGGCGGAAAGAAATCACACGCATGCCTTCGCCTTGGGCCATTCGCGTGAGGTCGGTGATGGGAATGCCGGGCAGGCCGAAAATGGTGTCGATGCCGTTGAGTTTCAGGGCGTCGATGACGAGGTGAAAACCGTCGGTCGTTTCAGCGGAGGACTCGGGTGATGGCGTGGCTTGGGTCATGGCGTAGGCCCATGGGCTGGGCGTTTGGGGGGCATTTCAGGGTCGTACCCGGGGCCGAATCAAAGGCATTCGCCCACACTCGGTTTGAAGGTGGAGGTATCATAGGAATCGATCCGGCTTAAGCCCTTGACCGGGGTCAATATTCAAGGTATTTGGCCCACATTGCCAAGCGAAACCCACCTTCAGCCCCCATTTACCCGAGGCCGTCGCTTCCACGTTCATGTCCTCCGTTGATACCCATCCGGATAAAAACATCATCCGCGTGCAACTCACGCAAAACCACGTTCTGTCGGCGCTGTGCGAAGCTGACCGCTGCGACCTGGAAAAACTGCTGACCGTGGTCGATTGTGGCAAGGGCGACTTTTTGCTGAACCAGGGCGTGACCGACATGGAGCAATACTTTGTGCTCGACGGCGTGCTCAAACGCGTGGTTGCCAACCCGCAGGGCAAGGAGATGATCCTGCGCTTCTCCGACGAGCGTGACATGGAAACCAGTTACGCCGCCTGGCGCCTGGGAACACCCACGCCCTACAGCATCGTCTCGGTGACCAAGGCGCGCGTCGTCAAACTGCCCTTGCCGCTGTGGGTGGCCTTTTTGGAGGCGCGCCCGGCCATCAAGGCCAGTTTTGAATACAGCGTGATGAAACTCATGAGCGAAATCCTGGCGCACACCATCACCCTGCATTTGCTGGACGCGCCGGGCCGGGTCAACCGCTTCATGCGCAAACACCCTGATTTGTTCGAGCGCCTGCCCAAAAAGGAACTGGCTTCGTATTTGAATTTGTCAGCGGAAACGCTCAGCCGTCTGAAGCAACGCGGAAAGATTTGACGCCGCCTTGGGGCCTGTCCGATGCCGCATCACGGGGAGCGTTTGATCTCGTTCTTAATTTATTTTAATTAAAATATTGATGATTATTTAGTCTATTTATACACCAAAATAAATAGCAATCAACCATTATTTTTCGTGACTTAATATCGTAACAATCCAATCAAGTCTACGGCTCAATAAGATATTCGATTGACTCAGCCGGTTGTCGACCTGGCCCGCTGCTTGCCGCACGGCTCAATCGACCGGCTGCTCCACCGCAATCAGCTTGGGTTTGGCAGGGCGCAGTTTGTTGATCACCTTGCCGATCAGCGGCCACAACAGCAACAAAATCGCCAGCGTGGAGATCGTGCCCACCAGCGGGTTCGACCATAGGATGGACAACTCGCCCTGCGACACCAGCATCGCCTGGCGGAACGAGTCTTCCGCTTTGTCGCCCAGCACCAGCGCCAGCACCAGGGGCGCCAACGGGTAATCCAGCTTCTTGAACAGGTAACCGATCACACCAAACAGCATCATGAACCAGATGTCGAGCATGGCGTTGTGCACGGTGTAGGCGCCAATCGCGCAGATCACCACAATCACCGGCGCGATGATGGCGAAGGGAATGCGCAAGATCGAGGCAAACAGCGGCACCGTCGTCAAGACCACGATCAGGCCCACCAGGTTGCCCAGGTACATGCTGGCGATCAGGCCCCAGACGAAGTCTTTTTGCTCTACAAACAAGAGCGGACCGGGCTGCAGGCCCCAGATCAACAAACCGCCGAGCAACACCGCCGCTGTGGGTGAACCGGGAATGCCCAGCGCCAGCATGGGCAACAAGGCCGCCGTGCCCGCCGCATGGGCTGCGGTTTCCGGGGCGACCACGCCCTCCATTTCGCCGTTGCCAAAGTTGGCGCCGTTTTTGGACATCTTTTTGGCCAGGCCGTAACTCATGAACGAAGCCGGTGTTGCGCCACCGGGCGTGATGCCCATCCAGATGCCGACCAGCGAGCTGCGCAGCGAGGTCATCCAGTATTGCGGCAGTTTCTTCCAGGTTTCCAGCACCACTTTGGAGTCGATCTTGGCGCTCTTGCCGTTGAAGGCCAGGCCCTCTTCCATCGACTGCAGGATTTCGCCGATGCCGAACAGGCCGATCACGGCGATGAGGAAGTCAAAACCGCGCATCAGGTCGGTGAAGCCGAAGGTCAGGCGCAATTGGCCGGTGACGGTGTCCATGCCCACCGCCGCCAGCGCGAAACCGATGCACATCGAGGCCAGAATCTTGAAGGGCGAACCCTTGCCCATGCCGACAAAGCTGCAAAACGTGAGCAGGTAAACCGCGAAATATTCGGGTGGGCCGAACTTGAGCGCAAATTTCGCCACCAGCGGCGCCAGGAAGGTGATCATCACCACCGCGACAAAGGCGCCGACAAACGACGAGGTGAAGGCCGTGGTGAGCGCTGCGCCCGCATGGCCCTGCTGCGCCATCGGGTAACCGTCAAAGGTGGTCGCCACCGACCAGGGCTCGCCCGGAATGTTGAACAGGATCGACGTGATGGCGCCGCCAAACAGCGCGCCCCAGTAGATGCACGACAACATGATGATCGCCGAGGTGGGCGACATGGTGAAAGTGAGCGGCAGCAGGATGGCCACGCCGTTGGCGCCCCCCAGGCCGGGCAACACACCGATGAGCACGCCCAAAATGATGCCCACAAACATGAGCAACATGTTCATGGGCGTCAGGATGACGCTGAAGCCGTGGAAAAGCGCGTTGATTTCGTCCATGTCGATCGTCCGGTCTCAATAACCCAAAAACCCAAGCGGATTCAGCGCGCCCTTGAACAAAGGCACCTTGAACCAGACCTCAAACATCATGAAGAAAACGACGTTGATGACGAGCGCGGCGATCACGCTCTTGAGCCATGAAAACTTGCCCAGGATGACCATGAACAGCGCGATGTAGATGGCCGAGGCCACGTACAGGCCGATGAACTGGATCGCGCCCACATACACCAGCGCCGGCAACAACACCTGAAGCACGCGGCTGAGCTGCTCGCGGTTCACAAACGCCTCGGTGTTTTTGCCCTTGCCAAACAAAGCCTGGTAAAAAATGCCGCAGGCCGAGACACACAGGATCAAGCCGATGTAAAACGGGAAATAACCGGCGCCGGGGCCGTCGCTGGTCCAGCCGGAGCCGAGGTTCCAGCTGCCGAAGATCACCAACAAACCCAAGCCCAGAACACAGGCGGCCACCACCGCCTCTACAACGTGGGTCGAGACTACACCTTGGCCGCCAGGGCCCTCGTTGCCAGATGACATGAGCGGCTCCTTATTTGGCCAGGAAGCCGGCTTCTTTCATCAGCTCCCGGTGCATGTTTTCAGACTTGCCGAGCCATTCGCCGAAGGCGTCGCCGGACATGCTGGTCTGGTTGAAGGCGCCCTTCTCCATGTAGTCTTTCCACTCGGGTGTGTCGCGCACTTTCTTGAGCATGTCGACGTAGAAGGCCAGCTGGTCCTTGCTCACGCCGGGCGAGGTGAACACACCGCGCAGCATGGTGTAGGTGGCCGGCACGCCAGCTTCCTTGCAGGTGGGGATGTCGGCCCAGGAGAGTTTGTCGGTCACCTTGGTTTTGTAGGTCAGGCGCTTGTCGTCAAACACGCACAGGGCGCGCAACTGGTTGGCACGCCATTGCGCCACCGCTTCGATCGGGTTGTTGACCGTGGAGTCGATGTGTTTGCCCACCAGCTGCACGGCCACTTCGCCGCCGCCCCGGAACGGCACGTAAATGAATTTGGTGCCGGTGGCTTTTTCCATGCCCACGGTGAGGATCTGGTCTTCCTGCTTGGAGCCAGTGCCGCCCATCTTCATCTTGCTCGGACCAGCCGCCTTGACGGCATCGAGGTATTCCTTGGCGGTTTTGTAGGGCGTTTCGGCGTTGACCCACAGGATGAACTGGTCCAGCGCCATCATCGAGACCGGCGTCATGTCGCGCCAATTGAAGGGCACGCCGGTGGCCATGGGTGTGGTGAAGAGGTTGGAGAGTGTGACGATCAACTTGTGTGGATCGGCCTTGGCCTCCTTGACCGACAAAAACCCTTCAGCGCCCGCGCCGCCTGATTTGTTGACGACGATCAGCGGCTCTTTCATCAGCTTGTACTTGATGACGATGCCCTGGATCAGGCGCGCCATCTGGTCGGCGCCGCCACCGGTGCCCGCGGGCACCACAAACTCGACCGGTTTGGTTGGCTCCCAGGCCGCCAGTGCAGGTGTGGCAACAAGCAGTGCGGCGGCCGCTGCAGCCCCGAAGGTGCTGAGTTTTAACGCGCCGGCCAAGCCGGAACGACTGAAAATTTTGGTTTTGAACATGCTGGCTCCAACGATTACACCTGAACGCGATACCCGGTATGTCCCGGGCACCTTGGCGTTGATTGTGAGGCTGCCGTATGGTCTTGTCTCTTGGGTGAAAAGCTCTTGACGGGGATCAAGTTTGCTGAATTTGGATTTGAAGCGAGGGTTTGTCCCAAGCCCGTCAATCGCCCGCGTGAATTTCCCCGTCGATGTAATACCAGCGGCCCGCTTCCCGCACGAAGCGGCTGGTCTCGTGCAGGCGCTGGGCGCGCCCGCCCTCGCGGCAGCGCGCGACGAACTCCACCACGCCGGCGCTGGCCGTGGCGTCACTGACCAGCACCTCCAGGCCCAGCCATTTCACCGGCGGCAATTCAAGGTCGCCGGGGGCAGTGGAGGGATGCCAGGTGGCCAGCAAATAGTCGATCAGCCCCAGCACGTAAGCGCTGTAACGCGAGCGCATGAGTGCCTCGGGTGTGGGCGCTGGCTGGCCGCCCGCCTGCCGGTCGTGGCCGAAATTGTGGTAACGGCCGCAACACTCGGCATAGGGCGCGCCACCACCACACAGGCAAGCAGCGCCCGGCGGGAGAAATCGGGACTTTGGGCGCATCAGTTCACCGAAGCCGGCAATTGCTGCAGGCGGCTGACGGGTGACTTCAAGATCACCCCCAGCTGCACGCCAAACAGCAACAAAGACAACACCAGGCAAGCGCCTTCGTTCCAGGTAGCGCCCACCGCCCCGCCCAGAGCGGCACCCACCGGGCGGGCGCCCATGTTGACGGTGAGAAACACCGCCGAAACACGGCCCAGCATGGCGTTGGGCGTGACCGTCTGGCGC
>JANNEZ010000461.1:0-4069 GCA_031379255.1 Rhodoferax sp.
GTGGATCGTCCAGGCGCGCACCTCTTTCACGCCCGCCGTGAAGTAGGTTTGCAGGCCCAGCAGTTTGAAGGCGACGCGGATCAGGCGGTTCAAGCCGGGCTCGGTCTGGCCGAGTTCTTCCAGGAACATCTGGCGGTCTTCGTCGCTCATCTCGCTCATTTCGGCTTCCATCTTGGCGCTGATGGCGACCACTGGCGCATTTTGCGCGGCGGCGTAAGCATTCAGGCGGTCCAGCATGGGGTTGTTTTTGAAGCCGTCTTCGGCCACATTGGCGACAAACATGGCCGGTTTGGCGGTGATCAGGAAGAATTGTTTGAGTAAAGGCAGCTCTTCTTTGCGCCAGTCGATGCTGCGCACCGGATTGGCCTGGTTCAGCGCCACTTGGCATTTTTCCAGGATCGCCACCAGTTTGGCGGATTCCTTGTCGCCGGAACGCGCGGTTTTGGTCACCCGGTGCAGGGCTTTCTCCACGGCCGACAGGTCGGCCAGACACAGCTCGGTCTGGATCACTTCGATGTCGGAGATCGGGTCGACCTTGCCGGCCACGTGGATCACGTTGTCGTCTTCAAAACAGCGCACCACGTTGAGGGTGGCGTCGGTCTCGCGGATGTGCGCCAGAAACTTGTTGCCCAGGCCCTCGCCGGTGCTGGCGCCCGCGACCAGGCCGGCGATGTCGACAAATTCCACAATCGCGGGCACGACGCGTTCGGGTTTGACGATGGCGCTCAACTGCTGCAGGCGCGCGTCGGGCAGCTCGACGATGCCGACATTGGGCTCAATGGTGCAAAACGGGTAGTTTTCGGCGGCGATGCCGGCCTTGGTCAAGGCATTGAAGAGGGTGGATTTCCCCACATTGGGCAAGCCCACGATGCCACATTTCAAACTCATGCTGACTCCGGCAAAAACAAAAAGGCCAACCGCTGGCCTTTGATCAATGGGGCTGATTTTAAAGGACGGCTCTTTTGGGCGTTTCAATCAAATTTGAAATTACCCGACACTTTTTGCCCGACGCGCAAGGTAGCCCCCACGCCTCTTTCGATGATGGCGTTCATGCCGAAGGTGATGGCGCCGTCCATCTGCGCATTGGCGCGGTAGGTTTGCAAGTGGTCGCTTACCTCGGGGCTGCTTGCGCCGGTGGCTGGGTTCACGTCGGGAATCGAGCAGCGGGCGCAGGGCTTGCAGGGTTTCAAAACCACTTGCAGCGGGCCGTTCGCGTCGGCCGCTTGGATGCGGTAACTTTGCAGGCGGTCTTCGTCGTGCGCGTCTACGCCTGCCAGCACGATGTTCGGGCGAAAACGCTCAACGCCCACCGCTGGATGCCCCGAAGTGGCGAGCTTGCCGTTGAGCGAGTCGATGGAGGCATTGCTCGTCACCAAGAGCGGAAAACCGTCGGCAAACTGGTAGGGCGCGTCCACCCCGCCAGTCCACTTCTTGCTCGCCAGGCGGTTGTGCTCAGGGTCAAAGCGCACCAGACGCATTTTGGCAGCGTTGGCGCCGGGCAAACCGGCTTCGGTGAGCGACAGAAAGTCGGCGAACCACTGGGCGGCGATGTCGCCCATGTCGAAAGCCGGCACCTGGTCGTCCCACACCTGGACCTTCACCGCGCCTTCAACACCATCCAGGTTCACGTGCAGCGCCAGCATGCCCGGCGCGCGCAGGATCAGCTCGCCACGGCGGAATTGCGGCGTCACCAGCGCCAGGCGCGGCTGCTCGCGTTGCGAGACGAACTCGCCGCCGGCGTCGACCACCATCCAGGCGCGGTCGTAATCAAGCCCGGTGTCGTACAACACAACATCGGTCATGTCGATGCCGGCGCAGGACTTCACCGGGTAGATGAAGAGGCGGGCGATGGTGGCTTGAATGTCGGAGCTTGCGGTTTCGTTTGGGTTTGGGGTGGCCATGGGACTTTTGAAAGGGCGAAATTTAAAGGGGAGACAAAGGCGATTTTGCCTTGCCCGCGCCGTGATTTGGCCGGCTTTTACAATGTTTGCCGGACATCCCCCATGGCAAGACCCTTTGACATTTGCATTCGCGGCGCCGGCATCACCGGCCGCACGCTGGCCTTGCTGTTGGCGCGGGAGAGGCTGCGCGTGGCTTTGGTGGCCGGGCCCGAAGCGGCGGGCCATAGCGAAATCCGGGCCTACGCGCTCAATGCCAAATCGAAACAACTGCTTGAATCCCTGCGCGCCTGGCCCGAACCCGGGCACGCGACGCCCGTGCTGGCCATGCAGGTGCAGGGGGACGACCGCGGCGAAGTGAACTTCAGGGCGGTTGACACCGGTGCCGAAGCGCTGGCCTGGATCGTCGACGTGCCTGCGCTGGAAGCACAGCTCGCGCGGGCAACGCAGTTCCAGCCGCAGATCGAGACCGTTGCCGCGCCGGTCGCCGCAACACTCACGGTGGTGTGTGAAGGCAGCGCCAGCCAGTCGCGCGAGGAATTCGGTGTTGAATTGGAGGTGACGCCCTATGCCCAGCGTGCCATTGCCGCCCGGTTGGATACCGCAACCGGGCACCAACAGTGTGCCCGCCAGTGGTTCGCCCAGGGTGGTATTTTGGGCGTTTTGCCGCTTTTCGGGAACTCTGTAGCGGTGGTCTGGTCTGTTGATGAGGCCCGGGCGCAAGACCTGGCTGGTTTGAATGCCGCAGAATTTTCCAAAACCCTGCAACTCGCCTGCCACGGCGTTTATGGTGACATGACACTCAAAGGCGAGCGGGCTTCGTGGCCGCTTCAGTTGGCCCGGGCGAGCCGCTGGGCGGGTACCCACAACGGCGCAGCCTGGGCGCTGGCCGGCGACGCGGCGCACACCGTGCACCCCTTGAGCGGGCAGGGCCTGAATTTGGGCCTGGCAGACGTGTCCGAGCTGGCCGGCTTGATCGCCCGGCGGGATTATTGGCGCAGCGTGGCCGATGCGAAGTTGTTGCGTGTATACGAGCGTTCGCGCAAGCTGGAGGCGGCGCTGCTGGCCACGGCGACTGACGGATTGCAGCGGCTGTTTGCGCAAAGCGGCAGTTTTTGGCAGAACCTGCGCAACACCGGCATGAGCGGTTTTGACAAAAACGCGCTGGTGAAAAACTGGGTGGCGCAGCGGGCGATGGGATCTTGACGTGCGATGACAGATGACGAAATGACTTTGCGGCATTGCCGCTTCAATGACGGAATGACAGATGTCTGAATGGCCAACTACGGAAATGATGTGATGACTTATTTGAAAACCTTGTTTGCGCTTGCTTTGGGTGTGTTGGCGGGGGCCAGTTTGGCGGATGAAGCGGCCATCCGCAAAAACCTGGCCGAACGCATTCCGCAGCTCAAACAGGTGGACGAGGTCAGCAAGACGGCGATTCCCGGCGTCTTTGAAATCCGCGTCAATGGCACGGAGATTTTTTATGTCGATGCCGAGGCGAATTACCTGATCCAGGGCAACCTGATCGACACCAAACAGAAGCGCAACCTGACCGAAGAGCGCATTGACAAACTCACCGCTGTCGCCTTCGACAGCCTGCCCATGAAAGACGCCTTCACCATCGTGCGCGGCAATGGCAAACGCCGGCTGGCGGTGTTTGGCGACCCGAATTGCGGCTATTGCAAGCAGTTTGAGCGTGACCTGCTGAAGGTCGACAACGTCACCATCTCGATGTTCCTGTTCCCGGTTCTGGGCCCCAACTCGCTGGAAAAATCCCGCGGCGTCTGGTGCGCCAAGGACAAAGGCAAAACCTGGCTCGACTGGATGGTGCGCGACCAGGCCGTCCCGCCAGCCGCCGCCTCGTGTGACACCACAGCCGTGATGCGCAACCTGGAGCTCGGTAAAAAATACAAGATCACCGGCACGCCGACCCTGGTCTTCGCCGACGGCTCGCGCGTGCCCGGCGCGATTGGCGCGGCGCAGGTGGAGAAGTTCCTGGCGGACATCAAGAACTGAGCAGTTCCTGGCACCGGCTGTCCTGAAGCCGGGCCGCTACTTGCCAGTCTGAAGGTAGCCCAGAGCCACATTGACCAGCGCCTTGACGCCGGTTTTCATGTGTTTTTCACCGATCATGAAGAGGGGCGAATGGTTGGGGGCGCCGGCCTTGT
>JANNEZ010000463.1:0-2297 GCA_031379255.1 Rhodoferax sp.
TCTTCCACGTCTTTGGCAAAGCGGTTGATCTGCGTCACCCAGGGGTTGCCCGAAGGCGGCGCGCCCGAGCTGTAGCGCAGCTCAATCGGCTTTTTGTCTTGGGCGATGGCAAGGCCGCAAGTGGCGGCGAGGGCCAGCGCGACAATGGCGGCGGCGGCAAGAGGGTTGGACTGCATGGGCGGGTCTCCTTATAGATTTGCTGACATGTACGACGCACCCGATTTATAGCAGCACGCAGGCAATTGGCGCTTAGCGTTTACACCGGGCTGCGTGGCGTTGCATGCCGCATGCGCGACAGCCAGGAACGCGAGAACGATGCGGGGGCTGCAACACCACGTCAGCATCCAAATGCTATTAAAATAATAGCTAAAAAGTCATTATTTACGTGACTTCAATGCCAATAGTTCTCGATTTTCAGAAAAAGCGCGGGGAAATCCGTTATAATTAACATGGGTGTTAATTATTGGAAAAACGCCCAACGAACGTCACGCTGCTGCCGTCGACGCTATTTTCTGGATCGCCAGCGCCGCCTCGCGCACCAGATCCGGCCCCCGGTAAATCAGCCCGGTATAGATTTGAACCACGTCGGCACCGGCCTTGATTTTGCTGGCTGCATCGACACCACTCAGGATGCCGCCCACACCGATGATCGGAAAGCTTTTTCCCAGCTCAGCGCGCAGCTGCGTTATCACCTGGTTGCTCAGCGGAAACACCGGCGCACCGCTGAGGCCGCCAGCCTCGTCGGCGTGTTGCATGCCGGTGACGGCCGCGCGATCGAGCGTTGTATTCGTGGCCACCACGCCGTCCATCTCATGGCGCAACAGCGTGGCGGCGATCAGTTTGACTTGCAGGTCGCTCAAGTCGGGCGCAATCTTGACGAAAACCGGTACCCGTTTTCCATGCTGTTTGGCCAGGCGCGCGCGGCGTGCCGAGATCGCCTGCAAGAGTTTGTCCAGCGCCTCATCGTTTTGCAGCGCACGGAGGTTTTGGGTATTCGGGCTGGAGATGTTGACCGTGACGTAGTCGGCATGCGGGTAAACGCCTTCGAGTCCCAAGAGGTAGTCGTCCGTGGCCCGTTCAATCGGTGTTCCAGCGTTTTTGCCGATGTTGAGACCCAGCAACGGGGCATTGCGCCGTTTTCGCATGGCTGAGCGCTGCACGTTGGCGATGAACGCCTCCAGGCCATCGTTGTTGAAACCCAGCCGGTTGATCAGCGCCTTCGCCTCGGGCAGGCGATACATGCGGGGTTTGGGGTTGCCGGGCTGAGGCAGCGGCGTGACGGTGCCGACCTCGATGAAGCCGAATCCCATCGCCGCCAGGCCGTCAATGCAGCGTGCGTTTTTATCCAGGCCAGCCGCCAGGCCGACGCGGTTTGGAAACGTCAGGCCGGCCAGCTCGACGGGGTCTTCCACCCGGGCATTGCAATAGGCCCACTGCAGCGCTGTGCCCTGCACGGCGGCGAGCCCGTGCAAGGTGAGCTCGTGGGCGGTTTCAGGGTCAAGGCCAAATAAAAAGGGGCGGGCGAGGGCGTAAGGCAGCAGCGACATTGGATAATTTCAGGTTAAGCAAAGGATTGTCGCAAATGACGCAAGACGAATTGAAACAACAAGTGGGTGTTGCCGCCCTGAAATACGTGGTGCGCGGGGAAATTGTGGGTGTTGGAACCGGCTCCACCGTCAACTGCTTTATTGACGCGCTGGCGTCGATCAAGGGCGACATCAAGGGCGCGGTGTCGAGTTCCCAGGCGAGCGCGGAGCGGCTTATGGCACTTGGCATTCCCGTCTTTGACGCCAACCAGGTTGGCGAACTGGCGGTGTACATCGACGGCGCCGATGAGATCGATGGCCACGGCAACATGGTCAAAGGTGGCGGCGCGGCGTTGACGCGCGAGAAGATCGTGGCGGCGCAATCGCGCCAGTTCATCTGTATTGCCGACGCGTCCAAACAGGTTCAGACGCTGGGCCGGTTTCCGCTGCCGGTGGAGATCATTCCGATGGCGGCAAACCAGATTGCGCGCCGTTTTGCAAGCTTGGGTGGCATCGCGCAGGCGCGCCAAAAAGATGGCAAGCCCCTGGTGACGGACAACGGCCAGCATATTCTGGACGTGACCGGCTTGCAGATTCACGACCCGCTGGCGTTTGAAACACAAGTGAGCCAATGGCCGGGTGTGGTCACCGTCGGCGTGTTCGCCCACCAGCGCGCCCAAGTGTGTGTACTCGGCACACCCGAAGGTGTGAAAACGTTGGTTTTTTAGAAGCGGATGCCGGCCGGGTTGGCCGGTGGCGCAGCGCCGGCTT
>JANNEZ010000480.1:0-2287 GCA_031379255.1 Rhodoferax sp.
TTATGGATGCGCTGGAGGCTGCTTTATGACTTCGCTGCGCTCAATGACCTCGCTGCGCATTGATGACCTCGCTTCGCTTCGATGACAAATGACAGATGACCCCAGTCATGGCGCGAAGCGCCGTCATTGAAGCGTAGCGAATTCATAGCGCTAAGCGCGGTCATTGAGCGCAGCGAGGTCATTAAGTGAAGCGCAGTCATCAAACCGGCGCGCCATCCACAAACACCTTGAGTTCCCCTGGCGCAAACGGCGTCCATTCTTCGTTGGTGGTCAGCGGCTCGGTCACCACGATGCAGATGCGGTCCTCGGGGCCGTTCAAGGCGGCGAGATCCACGCGCAGGTCTTCGTCTTTGAGGTGCACTTCGCCAAACGGGTACTGCCGCACCAGGTGAAAAAGCTGGGTGCTGGCATGCGCCCACAGGGCCTGGCCGTTGGAGAGCAGGAAATTGAAGGTGCCGTGGCTGGCGATCTGCGGCACCAGCTCCTGCAGCGTGAGTGACAACTCCTGCACGCTGGGCACGTTGTAATGCGATTTGGCCAGCTCCTGCATCAGCCAACAGAAGGCCAGTTCGCTGTCGGTGTCGCCCACCGGGCGAAAGCTGCCGTGCAGGCGCGGGTTGAAGTTTTTCAGGTCGCCGTTGTGGGCAAACACCCAATACCGGCCCCACAGTTCGCGCACAAACGGGTGGCTGTTTTCCAGCCGCACGGCGCCCACCGTGGCCTTGCGCACATGCGCCACCACGTTGTGGCTCTTCACCGGGTAACTGCACAACATTTGCGCGATGGGCGAGGCTGCGGCGCTTTCCTTGTCGATGAAATACCGGATGCCTTTGCCTGGCAGGCCGCCTTCACTCTCGAAAAACGCCATGCCCCAGCCGTCGCCGTGGTGGCCGGTGGCGCCGCCGCGCTGCGCGAACCCGGTGAAACTCAGGTGCAAGGCCGCCGGCAGGCGGCTGTTCATTCCAAGGAGTTGGCACATGGCGCGGGTTCGCAGTGGCGGCTGCTGGTGGTGTCTGTCAGTGGCGGTTGTCAGAGCCAATCATACCTAATTTGGGTATGATTGTTGCTTTTTTTTGAAGTTTCGGAGTTTTCTGATAAAAATCGAACGTTAATTCACGTATTTATTGAATTGTTTGCTATATATATAATAGCATTCAAGTTTCAGGCGAAGCGCTCGGGGCGGCGCACCTCGCGCAAATGCAGGCCAGGCCCTGGCTGGCGGGCGGCAGCCGCCCGATCAGCGCGGCGTCAAAACTCAGGGTGGCGCACCAGCACGGCGGCTGGGTGATGCCGGTGGTTTTTTCGATTTCCATCGCGCATTGGTTGGCCGCGCCGCACAGCGGGCATCGAGCGGGGTCGAGGGCAGGGTCGGGCGCGGCGCCAGGTGTCATGGCGCCGCGTCCTGGCGCGCCTGAGCCGCAATTTCGTAGGAGCGCAGGCGTGCGGTATGGTCGAAGATCTGCGAGGTGAGCATCAGCTCGTCGGCGCCGGTGCGGTCGATGAACGCCTGCAAACCGGCGCGCACGGTGGCGGGTGAACCAATCGCCGCGCAGGGCAACACGGTGTCGATGAGGGCACGCTCCTGCGGGCCGATCTGCGCCAGGTAGCCCTCCACCGGCGGCGGCAACTGGCGCGGCCGGCCGCCGCGCAGCGCCACAAAGGCCTGCTGCATGGAGCTGGCGCGCCACACGGCTTCTTCGTCGGTGTCGGCCGCGAAAACGTTGAAGCCCAGCATCACATAAGGTTTGGCCAGGGTTTTCGACGGTCGAAACGAGGCGCGGTAAATGGCGATGGCCTGCATCATCTGTTGCGGCGCGAAGTGCGAAGCGAAGGCGTAGGGCAGTCCCAACGCGGCGGCGAGCTGCGCGCCGAAGGTGCTGGAGCCCAGAATCCACACCGGCACCTTGGCGCCCAGGCCCGGCACGGCGCGCACGGTTTGTTGCGGCGCGTCGAACATGAAATCCATCAGCTCGACCACGTCTTGCGGAAACTCGTCGGAGTCGCTGGCGAGGTTGCGCCGCAGCGCCCGCGCGGTGAGCTGGTCGGAGCCGGGCGCGCGGCCCAGCCCCAAGTCAATGCGGCCCGGATACAGCGCTTCGAGCGTGCCAAACTGTTCGGCGATCACCAGCGGCGAGTGGTTGGGCAGCATGATGCCGCCGGCGCCGACACGGATGGTTGTTGTGGCCCCCGCCACATGGCCGATCAACACGGCGGTGGCGGCGCTGGCAATGCCCGGCATGCCGTGGTGCTCGGCCAGCCAATAGCGCCGGTAGCCGAGTTTCTCGGC